>JAFGPL010000136.1 GCA_016936215.1 Bacteroidales bacterium | reverse complement strand
TTGTTAGCAGCAAACAGGTCACATCCTAATATATAATACTATCGAAAATAGTATACTAACAATGCATTGATGCTTCGGCTATTCAGTTTTGCAAAAAAATGCAACCCTGAATGCTTATTATAACTGGACCTTAGTAGTATTTCTTCTCAAATCTGTCAAAAACCAGTATAATAATCATCGTTTAAAGGATTGTCTCTGTTTACCTGTTGAAAAGTTAAACAAAATTTAATAACTTAATCACCCGGAGATTTAAGATAAACCATTCGCAATTATTTGTGTTTAACATAAAAAGTTAAGTCATGAAAAAAGAGCTGAAAAATGTTTTAATGCCGGTAGATTTTAAAGAGTCGTCCATGCATGCTGCCAGGTACGCATATAACATGGCCCGTAAATACAAAGGAGAGCTTTTTCTGCTGTATGTCATTGAAACTTCGGGATTTTTTTCCGATCTGTTCACTTCAGAAGAAACAATATCAAAAGTAAAATCTGAGGCTGAAGAAAAACTTGCCGGGCTGGCAAAATCTTTAAAAAATAAGGAAACAGATGTAAAAATTAATATCCTGGTAGAACGGGGAAAACCCTACCGTAAAATACTTGAAACAGCCGGTACAATCAACGCCCGTATTATAATTCTCGGTGAGAACCACCAGGAAACGGAAAAAGACCCTGAGCTTGGCACTACCATCTACCATGTTACGCTAAAATCTGAAGTGCCTGTACTAACTTACAAAGGCAAAACTGAAGAAATGGCGAACAAAATCGTGGTACCGCTCGACCTTACCAAAGAAGCACGCAAACAACTATTCAGCGCTATTGCCTATGGCCTGAACTATGATGCAGAAATACACCTGGTTTCTGTTCTTATAGGCGGAATAAAAATGCGCGACAGCCGGATATTCAGAAAACTGAAGCGGGCAAAAAAGATTCTCGAAGAGAACGGCATAAAATGCAGCATCAAGCTTTTTAAACGATCTGAAACACCTCCGTATAAAAGGGTGCTTGAGTATGCCGACGATATACAGGCAGGCCTGATACTTGTTATGACGCATCAGGAAGGATTTACCTATGATAATTATATTGGCGCTTTTGCACACCATATTATCAATGAATCGAAAGTACCGGTCTTAAGCCTCACATCATCAGCGACAAATGTAGATTACACAGGCTTTATAAAAGGTATGGTTGACCCGATGGGCGTTATGTTTAAAGACAATAAGTTCAAAAATTAAAATTAACTCAGATGGGTATATATCAGTAATCAAACCGCATGAGCAAAATTCTTCTGCTATATCTCATATTTTCGGTTTTGATCTTTTTTCTGCCCAAAAAACTGGCCGGTTATAAAGCCATTGTACTGATGCTATTGCAGGTGGCAGTGTTCATCTATTTTATCTCTTTGGCACTTAACACACCTTCGGGGAGTACTGTTATTGAAGAAATACCATGGATACCCGGCCTTGGCCTGAACCTGGTTTTTGTTGCAGATGGCCTGAGCGGTGCATTTGCCCTGCTCATAACAGGGATAGGGGCCCTCGTTTTCCTGTTTGCCCATCAGTACATGAAAAAATATGAAAACACAGGAGGATTTTACCTGCAACTGAACCTTTTCAGCGGGGCAATGCTCGGTCTTGTGCTTTCAGGTAACCTGGTACAAATGTTCATTTTTTGGGAACTCACCACAGTGTTCTCATTTTTTCTTATTGCCTTTTTTCATGAAAAGGAAGAATCAAGGAAAGCTGCCTTTCAGTCACTCTTTGTCACCGGTTTTGGCGGTTTAAGCCTTTTAACCGGCATTATATTGCTGGGCACGGTAACAGACAGCTATGCAGTTAACGACTGGATAACACATGCAGATGAGATCAGGAACAGCCAACTTTACCTGCCGGGACTTGTTTTAATTTTTCTGGGGGTATTTACCAAATCGGCACAGTTTCCATTTCACTTTTGGTTGCCTGGGGCAATGCAGGCCCCGGCACCTGTGAGCGCCTATCTGCATTCTGCCACGATGGTAAAAGCAGGGGTCTTTCTGCTAATACGGCTTACACCCGCACTGGGGGGAACACCCGAATGGACTTATATCATTTCATTAACCGGGGTGCTTACAATGCTTACAGGGGCATGGTTTGCGGTTACCAAAACCGATATTAAATCAATACTCGCTTATACCACCATAAGTGCACTCGGGATATTGGTTTTGCTTACCGGTATCAACACCATGCTATCGCTAAAAGCCGCCCTGGTTTTCCTTTTTGTTCACGCGTTTTACAAAGCAAGCCTGTTTATGATCGCCGGCCTTATTGAGAAAAAAACAGGCACCCGTGAAATCGAAAATCTTGGGGGGCTTGTTCGTTATATGCCTTTGACTTTCATATTTGCCACCCTGGCGCTTTTCTCAATGGCAGGTTTACCGCCCATGCTGGGGTTCCTGGGCAAAGAGCTTATCTACGAAGCAAAGGTTCAGTCTCCCGGTATCGCATCGCTGGTCCTCATCCTGGGTGTTACTGCCAATATTTTAATGGTAACAGTTTCATTATTATTTCTTTATAAGGTATTTCTCGGTAAGTATAAAAACAGGGGGGCCATACCCAATGAAAAAGGATTTCTTCTTTTATCTGGTCCTGCGGTACTTGGTATGCTCAGCCTGATCATCGGACTCTTTCCGGAATTCTTTGCAAAATCGGTTATTGAACCTGCCCTGAACATTATCCGGGATGAAAAAATTGTTGTGAAGCTTGAACTATGGCATGGCTTTAATAAAGTTTTTTTCCTCAGCCTTGTAACCGTCCTATCGGGAGCAGGTTTGTTCTTATTGATTATTAAACAAGAAAAGGTGATCACCTTTTGGAGAAAGATCAATACACGTTTGTTTGCAGTGAATTTCAGCGATGTTTTCACCAATTTCCTGAACAACTTCATAGAATTTTCAAAACAGGGCACCAAAAGTATCCAACATGGTTACCATCGTTATTATATTCTCACCATCGTTTTATTTGCATCGGCGCTCCTCACCCTTCAGCTCATGGTTACCTCTGAATGGAAGATTCAGGCACCACTAAGCTTCAGGCCTTTTTATATCTCAGGTGTAGTGATCATTACAGCTCTTGCCACTATCTTCAGCATCATTTCCCCAACACGCATACTAACCATCATTTCAATGGGCGTGGCAGGCTATGGCATTGCGCTGGTCTACCTTTATTACAGCGCCCCCGATCTGGCCATTACACAAATACTTGTTGAAACACTTACGGTGGTTATGTTTTTTCTAATCCTTCAAAGATTGCCCCGGTTTGCAAAACTATCCCCTATAAGGACAAAGATAAGGGATGCGGTTGTTTCGTTGTTCTTTGGAGGTATCATGACCATGCTGGCATTGAAGGCTATCAAAATTAACTTCAGCAACCCGGTATCTGACTATTTTGTTGAAAACAGCCTGAGTAAAGGATACGGGAGAAATATTGTAAATGTTATCCTGGTTGATTTCAGGGCGCTTGATACGCTGGGTGAAGTAACAGTGCTTACAGTTGCCGCCTTCGGTGTGTTTTTATTGTTAAGAAAAAAAAGTGAACCATGAATACGGTAATACTTAAAATAGCATCAAGGTACGTGCGTGGGTTGCTGATAATTTTCGCGGTGATTGCCCTTTTGCGCGGTCACAATTTCCCGGGCGGAGGTTTTATAGGCGGTCTGCTGGCAGGGCTCTCGGTTGCCTTTAAAGGTTATACCTTCGGAATAGCATATCTTAAAAAACATATGAGTATTATGCCTGAATGGTTTATCATTTCAGGCCTGGTGATGATTTTATTCAGTGCAATTCCGGCATTTTTAAACAAAACAGGGTTTATGACCGGTGAATGGTATAAAATCACACTTCCTTTGGCAGGTGAATTGAAACTTGGCACCCCGCTTATTTTCGATTTCGGGATATTCCTTGCAATCATAGGCATTACAATTATTTTCTTATTTTCATTAACAGAAAAAGAATAATGGAAACCTTACTTGCCATACTTGTCGGGATACTATATACTGCCGGGTTTTATATGCTGCTGAGGAGGAGTATCCTTAAATTCATTATCGGGATTATTTTTCTCAGCAATGCCACGAACCTGCTGGTATTCCTTTCTGCCGGATTAGTTGCCGGAAGCCCGGCTTTTATTAAAGATGGGAACATGCAGGCAGAAAAAACAGCCGATCCTTTGCCACAGGCGCTTGTACTCACCGCCATTGTAATAGGGTTGGGGATACTGGTATTTACCCTTGCGCTTAAATACAAATATTTCGAAGTTACAGGAACAGATGACCTCGACCAGTTGAAAAAAACAGACGATTAAATCATGACTGCAGTAGCTTTGCCTATATTGATACCTTTTGTCCTCATCATCAGCCTGCTCTTTGTAAAAAGTGTAAGATGGGCCAGGGTTATTGCCATTGCCGGAAGCACAGTACTTTTGTGTGTTTCGGTATATCTGTTCATCAGGCTTGGCTCTGAAAAAGTAATAACCCTGAATGCCGGCGGGTGGCCTTCACCTGCAGGTATTACGCTTGTTGTGGATTACCTCAGCGCACTGATGCTGATCACCGCATCTGTATTGCTTCTCACAATTTCTATTTATTCAGTCCGCTTTCTATCTGTATCTTTTGACCGCCCGAAATTTTACCTTTTCTTTTTTTCACTTGCAATGGGTCTTAACGGTTCTTTTATCACTGGCGACGTTTTCAACCTTTATGTATGGTTCGAAGTAATGCTGATGTCTTCTTTTGTTTTAATTGCCATGGGCAGCAGAAAAGAACAACTGGAAGGTTCGATAAAGTACCTGGCGCTTAACCTTACAGGCTCAATGCTGTTTCTTGCTGGCATTGGCCTGTTATACGGCAAAACAGGTACCCTGAACATGGCACACCTGGCCGAAATACTTAAAAATGATGACCAGGCCATGTTGATGAATACTACAGCCATGTTGTTCTTTGTGGCCTTTGGTATTAAAGCTGCCCTGTTTCCTTTATTTTTCTGGTTGCCGGCATCCTACCACACACCCGATATAACAGTTACATCGTTGTTTGCAGGCTTGCTGACAAAAGTAGGCGTTTATGCATTTATCAGGTTTTTTACATTGTTTTTTGTGCAGGACCAGGTCTTCTGGCACAATTTGCTGCTGATAACTGCCGGCTTTACCATGCTTACAGGTGGTATGTCTGCATCGGCTCACTATGAAACCCGTCGGATACTTTCTTACCATATTATAAGTCAGATAGGATATATGGTGATGGGATTGGGAATTTTTACCCCGCTTGCCCTGGCAGGCGCTATATTTTTCACTATACATAATATGATTGCCAAAACCAATACCTTCCTCATTTCAGGAATTATAAGCAAAATGAAAGGTACATTTTACCTGAAAGACATTGGCGGACTTTACAAACAAAACCCGTTTCTGGCAGTGTTGTTCATCATACCGGCTTTTGCACTTGCCGGGATACCTCCCTTATCGGGATTTTTTGGAAAGTTTATGCTCATTAAGGCTGGACTTGAAGATAAACATTATGTGATAACTACTGTGGCCGTTTTTACAGGGATATTAACCCTTTACTCGATGATTAAGATCTGGAATGAAGCATTTCTGAAAAAACAACCCGATAATGCTTTTAATCAGTCTGGAAAAATAAAAACCGGTTTTATAGAAGTTTTGCCATCGGTAATACTCGGGTTGGTTAGCATCCTTATGGGACTCTTTGCTGCCACGGTGTTTCAATACACGCTCGAAGCCGCTAACCAGCTTATAGACCCTACTATATATATTGAAAAAGTATTACATACACTGAAACAATGAAATTGCTTTTGAGAATATATTATTTCCTGTCCTTCGTGATTTTCTATATACTGAAACTGGTTCAGTCAAATATCATTATTGCCTGGGAAATACTAACCCCAAAAATGGATATTAAACCAGGGTTTATTACAGCGCCACTAAAAATCAGTACCGATTTTGAGCTGCTGCTTTTAAGCAACCTGGTCTCGATGACCCCGGGCTCATTGAGCATCCATATTAGTGAGGATAAAAAACAAATTTTGATCCATGTTTTATACAAAAACAACGAAGATAATCTCCTGAAGGAGATTGACGAGTTTCAGAAAAAAATCGGAAGGATTTTAAATATTGAATAATGGAGCCGTTTTTACTCATATCTGTTTACATTGCTTTTGCCCTGCTTATTGCAGCTATGTGTTTTACTTTTTACAGGCTGATTAAAGGGCCTGATACAAGTAACCGTATTGCCGCGATGGACCTTATGGCATCTGTCACCATGGGGATTATCCTTGTATACAGTATCCTTATCAACCAGGCACTGTATTTTGATATTGCCATTATTATCTCACTTGTCTCATTTATTGGAACCATTGCCATAGCTACCTATATAAAACATAAAAAATGAACACAATTATTATATCTATCCTCATCATTGCAGGAGCATTGTTTGTCTTTATAGCTGCAGTAGGCATCATAAGGTTTGACGACCTTTACAGCAGGATGCACGCCACCACCAAGGCTACTTCTTTCGGCTTATTGCTGCTGCTGGCAGGGGTCAGTATATTTTTCCTTGAAACCATTGTGTTCGTGAAAGCATTTTTAATTATTGTTTTTATATACCTCACCGCACCTCTTGCAGCCCATTCCATTGCCAAGTCGTTTATGGATGACCAGGAGAAAAAGAGTGATTAGTTTCACAGCTTTTAATCCCAAAAAAAGCTTCTTTCCTAAACCATCCGCTTTTATAGTTTTTTATCTTTTTACAAATAAATAATTATTATAAACAATCACTATTGTCCGATTAAATTTAATAATGTTTATATTTCGTGCCTACGGCACTGTAAAATAAATATACAATTGCCTGTTCTATAAATATTTTGTACCTACGGTACTTATTTTCAGCCTCGTTAGAGGCAAAATATTTATAGCAAAATTTCATGGTGATAATTTGAGCCCCGTAGGTGGCGTAATATCATTAAACCTTTTTATTTCAGAGGGTTTAT
>JAFGPL010000135.1 GCA_016936215.1 Bacteroidales bacterium | reverse complement strand
ATTGCATCCCCAAATTTACCGCTTTTTTATTTTGCGGTAAAATCCCCTAAAACTCCTATTTTTTCAATTCCAGATCAGGAGTTCTGATATTTAAATATTACATACAAAAGCCAAAATGACAGTGTGTCCTTCCATTTTAAGGTATCTGAGAGACAATTTGACTTTACTATTTACCCTAAAAGGTATGGCCTGTTTTTTGATGAGTTTTTCTGCACTTATCTGAAATCTTAATCTGAAGTTTTAGGTCTTGATCATACCATAAGGTTGTCATTTTAATTTTAACAATTAGTTACAATAACAAGATGAACTTTTAAAACCAATATCATTAACAGATGGCATATGGACTATAAAGATTATTACAAAATATTGGGAGTTGCAAAAAGCGCAACACAGGATGAGATCAAAAAGGCATATCGTAAACTGGCTGTAAAATATCATCCTGACAAAAATCCCGGCAATAAACAGGCTGAGGAACGATTTAAAGAAATTAACGAAGCCTACGAAGTGCTTGGTGATGCTGAAAAAAGAAAAAAATATGACCAGCTGGGTGCAAACTGGAAACAATTTCAGCATGCAAATGCGGACGATTTTGGCTTTTCACATTTCGGAAAAGGTTCACCAGGCAGTGAAAACTTTTATTTTGAAGGTGATTTAGGAGATTTGTTTGGTGAAACCAGGAACGGTTTTTCAGATTTTTTTAATGCTTTTTTTGGAAATTTTGGCATCAGGACATCAGGATTTTCAAGCTCACGACAAATGCGTAAGGGAGGAGATTACAAGGCTGAGTTGGAATTATCTCTTTCAGAAGTATTAAATGGCACATCACGTTTACTCAGTGTTAACGGGGAAAAGCTCAGGTTACAAATAAAACCCGGTGCATACAGCGGGCAGGAACTCAGAATTAAAGGCAAAGGCCAGCAGGGACATCCTGGCGGCAAACCGGGTGATATTCTTATAAAAATTAAAATTGTACCTGAAAAAGATTATGTGATTGAAGGTTACGACCTTGTAAAGAAAGTGGATATTGACTTGTATACTGCTATACTCGGAGGTAAAATTGAAACTCAAACCTTGTCGGGTAAACTTAGCATTGCAGTCCCTAAAGGTTCTCAAACCGGAAGCAAATTAAGGCTTAAAGGAAGGGGAATCCCGAAATATGGCAAACCCGGTGAAGCGGGAGACCTCTATGTTCAGTTAAACATTATCATACCAAGAAACCTTTCTGAAGAAGAAATCAAGCTTTTTAGGAAGTTAAAAGAATTAAAAAACAATCATATGTTTAGTCAGAATTGAAGCGGAAATGAGATAAAACAGTGAATTTTCAAGTTAAAAATTGAAGCTATATATCCAGGCATATAAAAAAATGAAGCAATCTCTTTTCTCAAGAAATTGCTTCATCACTAACAAAAGTTTTAAAACACTAACATTCAATACAGTTGGTCGCTTATGAAATCTTTATCTCTTTAACCGGTTTTGGTTTCACTTCTTCACGTTTGGGCAATGCCACATGAAGAATACCATCTTCATATTTTGCTGAAATTTTATCTGCGTTTACGATGTTTTCAGGAATGGTGAAAGAACGCTGAAATGCCTGGTAACTGAACTCACGACGCGTTACTTTTTCACCGTCTTTTTCCTGTTTTTCATCCTTCTTTTCAGAAGAGATAGTGAGCATTCCGTTGTCGTAATTTAATTTAAAATCACCCTTTTTTAAGCCCGGGGCAGCAACTTCGATCATAAACTCGTTTTCATTTTCCTTTACATTCACTGCCGGAAGGGTCGAATTACTCTCAGCAAAATTCCGGTTGTTCCAATCCATCAAATCTCCATCAAAGAATTTGTCTATTAATGAAGGAAATGATGGAAACCAGTTGTTTGTTAATCTTGCAAGTGTCATGGCTAATTCCTCCATTTTTTTAGTTTAAAATTATGTTTACTTTATTTGAATTTTTTCAAATGCTGTGCCATTTTAAAAAGCCGTAAAAAGGTTTTTCTTACATTTTAATGATAATTAATGTTTTATATATTCATCTACATAAAAAATTATGATAAAGAAAGGAAGCTTGTATGTCAATATGACTTAAATATCCGGGGTGAAATGTCAATATGGCATCGGTATTTTACCTGATGTTTTTTGTTTCGTACAATGTGATAGGCGAAAATAATCTTTATAGCCTGATTTAACTTTCCTTATACCAGCCGGCATAAAAAATATAGTTTTCGGCAATTTTCTCAATCATTTCTTTGGTCTGGTGCGGTTCAATATTTTTTATTTTTTTGGCCGGTACCCCTCCATAAATACTTCCCGGTTCTGTTTTTGTATCAGAAAGTACCAGTGCATTGGCTGCAATTATTGTATTTTCGGCGATTTCGGCATTATCAAGAACGGTTGCACCAATCCCGATCAATACATTGCTGTGTATAATTGCCCCATGAACCGTGGCATTATGTCCGACAGTAACATTATCCTCAATAAATACCTTTGACTTCTGATAAAGGGTATGCAATACTGCCCCGTCCTGAATATTCACTTTATTCCCAATAGAAATGGAGTTGACATCACCCCTTAATACAGCGTTAAACCATATGCTGCAATCGTCGCCAATAACGACATCACCAATAATTACAGCAGTTTCTGCCAAAAAACAGTTTTTACCAATTTTCGGTACAAAGCCCCTGACGGGAATTATAAGCGCCATCTAATTTAGAATTAATAGTTACAGCTAAAGTATGCAAAATGACATGATAATTTTTTAATTTCATCATCAAAATATTACTGCATTGTAGGTTGATTTTAAAACATCCTGATTTAAAATAAGTTTTCCAAACGAGGTGACATTTTAAATGATTTTTATCATAAATAGCTTATTTTCAGTTTATAAAATTGATATATCATTTAAAAATTGGTTAAAATTGTGCCCAAAATATATCAGAAATAGTTACTTTTCATGAAAAAAAATACCAGGGTTGTAGAACTCGATGAAGTGGTAGTAAAATTTGCCGGGGACTCGGGCGACGGGATACAATTAACCGGTTCACAGTTTTCCGATACATCAGCATTTATTGGCAACGATCTTGCCACTTTTCCTGATTACCCGGCTGAGATACGGGCGCCCCAGGGAACCATTGCCGGGGTTTCGGGTTTCCAGGTACACATCGGGCATAAAGAAGTAAAGACCCCGGGCGACCAAGCCGACGTGCTGGTAGCGATGAACCCTGCCGCCTTAAGGGCTAACCTTAAATGGTTGAAAAAAGGGGCAACCATCATTGTAGATGTTGATAATTTCGATAACAAACACTATAAAAAAGCCGGTTATGTTGAAGACCCCTTACATGACGGCAGCCTTGAGGGTTATACTGTGATTAAGGCCCCCATTACCAATCTCACCAATTCAACGGTAAGAGTATTCGGGCTTGATGCGCGGACTGCAGATAAAACCAAAAACCAGTTTGTTTCCGGCATGTTGTTCTGGCTGTTCAACCGCGAACTGAAAATTGGTGAAGAATATCTCAAAGACAGGTTTCACGGGAAGGATGAATTGATTAAAGCCAACATAGCCGTTTTACATGCCGGGTACAATTATGCCGAAACCATTGATGCCATTGCCACAACTTTTCAGGTTCCTCCTGCAAAAAAGGGCAAGGGGCTTTTCAGAAATATAAACGGAAACGTGGCGGCTGCCTGGGGCCTGCTGGCTGCAGCAGAAAAATCAGGCAGGCCGCTTTTTCTGGGCTCATACCCCATAACTCCTGCAACAGAAATATTGCAGGAACTGGCAAAAATGAAGCATCTGAATGCTATAACTTTCCAGGCCGAGGATGAGATAGCCGGGATAACCTCTGCCATTGGCGCATCCTTTGCCGGAAGGCTCGGCGCTACCTCAACTTCGGGTCCCGGTCTTGCATTAAAGAGTGAAGCCATA
Source organism: Bacteroidales bacterium (assembly GCA_016936215.1). Taxonomy (GTDB): domain Bacteria; phylum Bacteroidota; class Bacteroidia; order Bacteroidales; family UBA10428; genus JAFGPL01. The sequence goes on along the minus strand of JAFGPL010000135.1, from coordinate 35,313 downwards.
GGCCTTGCGGTGATTACCGAACTGCCCCTTGTGGTGATTGACGTTCAGCGTGGCGGGCCTTCCACCGGTTTGCCGACCAAAACCGAACAATCTGATCTCTTGCAGGCCCTTTATGGGCGCCATGGTGAATGCCCCTGCGTGGTACTGGCTGCTTCCACCCCTGCCAATTGCTTTGACTATGCCTATATGGCTGCAAAACTTGCCATGGAACACATGACACCGGTTATTTTACTTTCTGACGGATATCTTGCAAACGGTTCTGAACTATGGAAAATACCTTCGGTTAAAAACCTGCCCGCGATAACCCCCCCGCTTGTAAAAGACAATGATGCGTCTTACCAGCCATACAACCGCAACCCCGAAAACCTTGCGAGATACTGGGCATTCCCTGGACAGGAAGGGTTGAGGCACAGGATAGGGGGACTTGAAAAAGCCGATGTGACAGGTGAGGTTTCATATGACCCGTTTAACCATGAAATCATGACCCAGACCAGGAGTGAAAAAGTGCAGAGAATAGCACATTTCATTCCTCACCAGCAATTAACAGGAAAGGAAACGGGCGACTTACTCGTGGTTGGTTGGGGCGGCACATACGGGGCACTGGTATCGGCAGTAAAAGACCTGCAACAACAAGGTAAAAAAATCAGCCTTGCCCAGTTCAATTACATTAACCCATTGCCAATAAACACTGAAGAAATTTTCAGTAAATTCAGGAAAATTATTGTATGTGAACTTAACATGGGCCAGTTTGCAGCTTATCTCAGGTCAAAACTGCCACAATACAATTACCTGCAATACAATAAGGTGCAAGGCCTGCCCTTTTTTATATCTGAACTGAAACAGAAATTTAACATAATTCTGGAGGAAAAATAAATGGCTTTTGAATTAAAAAACGCCACACTGACACCGGAAGACTTCAAACTCGACGGCCCTGTTAAATGGTGCCCCGGTTGCGGCGGACATGCAGTATTATCTGCAATAATGAAAGTTTTGCCCGAAACAGGAATTAAAAAAGAGAATGTGGTATTTGTTTCCGGAATCGGGTGTTCATCAAGGTTCCCCTATTATATCAATACCTATGGTTTTCATGGCTTGCACGGCCGTGCTTTTTCAATTGCATCGGGTATCAAATTAGCCAATCCAAAGCTAAGTGTTTGGGTAGTTACGGGCGACGGCGATTCGATGGCTATCGGGGGTAACCATTTTATCCATATCCTCAGGAGAAATATCAATGTAAACATCCTTCTTTTTAATAATAAAATATACGGGTTAACCAAGGGACAGTATTCACCAACAACTCCGAAAGGAAGCGTGACGAAATCATCGCCCGACGGCACCATCGAAAACCCATTTCTGCCCGGTGAGCTGGCTATGGGCGCCCAGGGTACGTTTTATGCACGCACTGTTGATAATGACCTGCAGATGATGAAAGAGGTTTTTATAGAAGCTGCCCGCCATAAGGGCACTTCGCTGGTTGAAATTCTTGAAAACTGTGTGATTTTTAACAATAAAGTACATGAGGAGATTACCTCAAAAGAATTGCGTGAAGATAATCAGATTTACCTGCAACACGGAAAACCTATGATTTTTGGTAAAAACCGCGATAAGGGGCTCATTCAGGTAGGTTCGAAATTTGTAGTGGTAAAGATCGGTGAAAACGGTGTTACCAAAGACGACATCCTGGTACATAATGCCCACAACGCAGATGATGTAAGGGCTTACATGCTTTCAAGAATGATGCTGCCCGATTACCCAGTGGCTATGGGCGTTATACGAAGCTGGCAGAGCGAAGTATACGAAAGTGTATTATACAGCCAAATAAGAAATGCCCGGAAAAACGGCGGCCCTAAAAATGTAGACCAGTTGCTGAGGAGCGGAAACACCTTCAAATTATAAACCAGACCCGGAATAAGTTTATTCGTGGTAAAAAGGTTTTTCCATATCCTTAAAGCTGAAGCCATAAAAAACATGGCTGCCGTCGAAGTCTATCACCCGCAGGTCATCTTCCTGTCTTAGGTCTTGCATTACCAGGTCAAAATGGTTGCCGTATTTTTTCTTAACAAGGTCAACAGGTACCTCATAGCAGATAAATTTCCTGATTCCTTTCTTTTCAAGCTTGTCTATCATTTTCTGATCGGAAAACGATTTGTGGGAAGTCATCATAAGCACCGGGCCTGAACCTGCAAAAATTATTCCTGCTTTCATAATGGTCCCTCCTTTTGAATGGTTTATATAAATAAATGAAAATCAGCAATAATAAATACAATTACTTATATAAAGTTATTCTATTTTTTTTCGGAAGTCAATAGTAAATAGGAAAAATATATTGTTAGTCCTTAAAACTGTTTTGACGGGGCAAATTAAATGTAACCAGTTCAGTATTAATCCTTAACTTCAAATAAAACAGCCACAGGCTAATATATTTCAGGAACGAAGGTCTGATCGGAGATAGGAGGCCTGACATAACCTTTTCTTTCCTGGCGCGGCGGCAGCTTAATAGGCTCGGGAGTTAAATCTTTATAAGGTATAAGGCTTAACAGATGATGAATGCAGTTAAGGCGTGCACGTTTTTTATCATCGGCCTCTACCACATACCAGGGAGACTGTTTCAGGTCGGTATATTTGAACATTTCGTCTTTGGCTTCTGAGTATTCAACCCATTTTTCACGTGAAGCCAGGTCCATAGGACTGAGTTTCCAACGTTTGGCAGGGTCTTCCAGCCGGTCTTTGAAACGTTTTTCCTGCACCTCGTCAGAAACAGAAAACCAATATTTTATGAGCGTAATGCCCGATCTTAACAGCATTCTCTCGAATTCAGGGCAGGTCCTCAGAAATTCCTGGTACTCTTCCTGGGTACAGAATCCCATAACATGTTCCACACCGGCCCTGTTGTACCAGCTACGGTCGAAAAGGACCATTTCACCGGCAGCAGGCAGGTGGGCTGCATAACGCTGAAAATACCATTGTGTCTTCTCCTTTTCGGTAGGTGTACCCAGCGCAACTACGCGGCATATCCTTGGATTCAACCGCTGGGTGATACGTTTGATTACCCCACCCTTGCCTGCTGCATCCCTTCCTTCGAAAATAACCACCACTTTCAGGTTTTTGGCTTTGATCCACTCCTGCAGTTTTACCAGTTCTATCTGAAGTTTTTCTAGTTCCTTTTCATAAAAATTGTTGTCAAGCTTTTCCTTTTTGTCCTTCACCTGAGTATTGGTTTCGGTTCCCGGTTTACCTTGATGCTTCTTTTTCTCCTTATCTTTTTTATGACTGCCCATACCATTGTATTTTTAATGCCAGCGTGTCAGTTAACATATCAAATTTAAACAAATATATTGGATTTCAGTGCTTTGTTATTCAATTAATGTTATAGTAACACACGCGGGCAAAAAACCATATCTTTGTGTGGTTTTCAAAATCATAAAAAAGTGAAGGACCTATTTAGTGTAAAGGATAAAACTGTTCTTGTAACAGGATCGAGCAGGGGCATAGGCTACAGTATTGCCAGGGGCTTTGCCGCTGCAGGATCGGTGGTGCTGATTAACGGCACCTCAGGTGAATCTGTGAAAAAAGCGGTAAAACAACTTCTTTCAGAGGGATTACGCGTGCATGGCATTGCATTTGATGTTACCAATCCTGCAGAAGTTGAGAAAAATATCGAAAAAATTGAAAATTCGGTTGGACCGGTGGATGTACTTGTCAACAATGCAGGCATACACCGCAGGGCGCCGCTTGAAGACATGACAATGGAAGAATGGAACAAGGTTGTTGAGGCAGACCTTACTTCAGTTTTCATTGTATCTAAAGCAGTGGCAAAATACATGATTACCAGACGGGCCGGCCGTATCATTAATATAACCTCACTGAACGCCGAAGCGGCCAGGCCTACCATTGCCAATTATTGTGCAGCCAAGGGCGGGTTAAAAATGCTTACCAAATCAATGGCCACCGAGTGGGGAAAATACAATATCCTTACCAATGCCATCGGGCCCGGATATATCCTTACCGATCTTACAAAACCTTTATCCGATGACCCGTCATTTGATGCCTGGGTGAAAAGCGAAGTGCCGCTTCAGCGGTGGGGTCAGCCGGAAGACCTGGCAGGCGCCGCTATTTTCCTGGCCTCTGAAGCTTCAAAATATATAAATGGGCATACCATATATGTAGACGGTGGATGGCAGGCTTGTCTCTGAAACAATTAGTTATGCTTTGCATGAACTTACTGTTCAAGAATTTTATGAATAAAAGGTTAAATCAGCCTTCTCTTTGTAAGCGTATCGAAAAACTTCTCTTTGTAGGTATCACTAATGGGTATTGATTTTTCACCAATACGTATGCGGTTTCTTTCAATTTTTTCGATTCGTGCAAGCGATACGATATACGATTTGTGCACCCTGATAAAATTGCCTGCCGGTAAAATACCCTCGAGTTTTGCAAGGTTCTGAAGTGTCATGATTTTGCCTTTTACTGTCACAATAGACTGGTAATCACCCTGTCCTTCGATATAAAGAATATCTTTAAAATCAACCTTTTGTAACCTGAACTCTGTTTTCACAAAAAAATAATCCTCTCCCTGCACTTCCGGAACAGGCTGGGAATCGTTGCCTGGCAGCAGGTTTCCTTTTTTTAAGGTAATTTGTTCAAATGCTTTGTTCACGGCTTTTGTGAACCGTTCGAAAGAGAATGGTTTTAAGAGGTAATCAGTAACATCAAGTTCATAACCTTTGATAGCGAATGTATCGTAGGCTGTTGTAAGGATAACCTTGGGTTTGTTGGTTAGAACTTTAAGCAATTGAATTCCTGTAAGCTCTTCCATCTGTATATCCAGAAACATGATGTCAACATTGTTGTTTCTCAGGTATTCAATTACTTCAATGGCATTATCAAAAGTTTTTGTGAGATTAAGAAAAGGTATTTTTGCGGCATATTCCCTAATAATATCGAGGGCAAGCGGCTCATCGTCTATGGCAATGCAATTCAGTGCTGTCATAATTCAATAATTAGTTCAACAGAATAATACCCTGCATCTTCATTAACCGTGAGGGTGTGCTTACCCGGGTAAAGCAATTCAAGCCGGCGCCTGACATTTTTCATCCCTACTCCGCCTTCCTGTTTTTCAACAGGTTCGGTCTCTTTTTTAAAAGCATTGATCACTTTAAAAGTGAGTATGTTATTCTTCAAATTCAGGTAAATCATAATGCCCGGTGACGGAGATTTTTTATGGCAGTGTTTGAATGCGTTTTCAACAAAAGGAATAAGCAGCATAGGGGCAATCAGCTTGTTGTCTGTATCCCCCGTAACTTCAAATTTAACAAATTCTTTATCTGATAATCTTAACTGAAACAATTCTATATAACTATTTAGATATTCTGCCTCTTTCGTTAAGACTACCTTATCGGTATTGGCTTCATAGAGCATATACCGGAGAATATCAGAAAGCCTCGTCATGGCACCGGGTGCCAGATCGGATTTGGTGTAGACCAGTGAATAAATATTGTTAAGTGTATTAAACAGGAAGTGAGGGTTTACCTGCGACCTGAGCAGCGCCAACTCGCTTGCCTGGTTTTGATTGATGAGTTCGGCTTTTATTTGCTGGTCAACGATCCATCTTGTAGTAAACCTTGCAAGATATGCAAGCCCCGTGTATAGCATGGTAACAGTATAACTCTCAGGGAAAAACCAACGCGGGTGGCGCACTTTTTTAAAATTCCATTCAAACAATTCCATTAAATACGAGTAGAACAGGTGCTGCAGGAATGGGTATACAAGTATAAATACAAATGTAATAATCAGGAGCAGCGCTACCTTTTTTTCCCTGAAGTAAAATTGCGGAATAAGAAAAGAGTAAAAGAAATAGAAATTCAGAAGGGTCAGCATAAATGATATTCCTGTAAACCAGAGCCTATGTGCTGAAATATGCTGGTCGAAAAACAGGAAAAACACCAGTGTAGGCACCGAAATAAGCACCCATAAACCTATGTGCATCAATATTGACTGACTTTTTTTCATTTCAGTTGATAATTCAAAGTGCCAAATTATTAAAAGTTGGGGAGGTATGAAAAGAAAAAACACGGAAATCGGTAAAATCACTTTATCAATCTGCAAGTTAACCTTTTTGATATTCAAATACACTTAACGACTAACGATTTGATTTCAGCTATTCTTTGCAGTGTTTTACAGATTTCTTTTTTAAACCAAACACTATCATGCCAACTTTGTTACTAATTTATATTAAAGTTTTATATTATGAGAAAAATACTACTTTTCTTTAGCATGTTACTGGTAACTTATACACTCAATGCTCAATCGTCTTATGGAGGAGGTAACTTTCCCGGGACTAAAAATGGCATACTTACGGGCAAAGTAAAAGATATGAATTCTGACAAAATGGTAGAATATGCAACCATTGCCGTTTTCAACCAGCTTGACTCTTCACTTGTTGGCGGTACCATCAGTCTGCCTGACGGCAGCTTCACCATTAGCGGCCTTCCTTATGGTAATTTATATCTCGAAGCCAGTTTTATTGGTTATAAGAATACACGCCTGACAAAAATAATGCTCAAACCAGAGAAAAGCACAGTTGATATCGGCACCATTACCATCGAACCTTCCTCAACATCACTGGAAGCTGTTGAAATTGTTGCCGAACGTCCGCAGATAGAATATAAAATAGATAAAAAAGTAATATCGGTAGACCAGAACATTGTTGCAGCAGGAGGCACGGCCGTTGATGTTTTGGAAAATACCCCTTCTGTGCAGGTTGATATCGAAGGCAATGTTTCGCTTCGCGGAAGTGAGAATTTCACCGTGCTGATTGATGGCAGGCCATCGGTGCTGAAAGGAAACGAAGCTTTGCAGCAACTGCCGGCAAGCGCTATCCAGAATATCGAGCTCATAACCAACCCGTCTGCAAAGTACGAAGCAGAAGGAAGCGCCGGGATTATCAATATCATCATGAAAAAACAAAAACAGCAAGGGGTAAACGGTATTGTTAATTCTTCGGTTTCAACAAACGGCAGCTATGGCGGCGATATACTCCTCAACCTGAGAAAGAACAAGATCAACTATATTCTTGGAGGCAATTACAATATCAGGACTTTTAACAATACCGGGTACATGGAAAGGGGTATATTCAACGGCGACACCACCTTTTACCAGGTTACCAGTTCAGAAGGGGCATTTCACCGCGATGGTTATAATATTAAAGGAGGCATCGAATATGCCTTAGATTCGAAGAGTTCTATCACGCTGATGGGAAGTTACAACAATGCATCTTTTGGAAGGGATGCTGCTTCAAACACGCATCATTATTATGTACCTTCTATTGCTGAAGATTTATATTTCGGCCAGTCCTCAGACTTCAGGAGAACCAGGGAAGCATACGAACTGGCAGCAGATTACCTTCTGCGGTTCAATGAAAACGGACACCAGCTTGCAGCTTCTTTAAATTACCAGGACGAGAACAGTTCAGAAGTCAATAACCTCCTGCAGGATACCTTGAACAGCACATGGCAAACAACCGGCCTGCCCCAGTACAGGGAGCAAACCCTTGAAAATGAACTGGAAACAGAATTCAGGGCTAAGGTAGACTATACCTTGCCGATTTCTGATAAATCGAGATTTGAGGCAGGTTACCAGGCCGATTTTGAAACCTCTTCAGAAGACTATAAATTCTTCAATTTCAGCAATATTTTAAATGAATATGTTGAAAACACAGGTATGTTTAATGATAAAGATTTTAGTGAAATTGTCCATTCTGTTTATTCGACCTATTCAAACGGGCTGGGCAGGATATTCGATTACCAGGTTGGGTTAAGGCTTGAATATAACAACAGGTTACTGGTTCAGAATATTACCGGTGAAAGAAATGAGTTTAACAGGTGGGACCTTTTTCCTTCGCTGCATATTTCAAAGCAACTTCCGGCCAAAATACAGTTACTGGCAAGTTATTCACGGCGTATTGACCGGCCAGGGGGAAGACAGCTTGATCCGTTTAAGACATACATGGACCCGTATAATGTGAGAATGGGTAATCCGGCACTATTACCGGAATACATCAATTCATATGAGTTTAACATGCAAAAATCTTTAAAGGGCGTAGGTTTTATCTCGCTTGAACTATTCCACCGAAACACCGAAAACCTTATTGACCATTACACGATAGTAGACACGCTGACAAATATTTCTTACAACACATTTAAAAACATTAACAGGGATTATTCCACAGGTGTGGAAGGCATGGCAAACATACCGCTGGCCAAGTGGTGGATACTTAACTCGAGTGTTAGTCTTTACAATTACAGGTTAAAAGGCACTGTTGATGAAATTGACATTGATGAAAACACATTTAGCTGGAATGCCAGGTTTAGTTCCATGTTCAGGCTTAATACCGGCACACAGTTCCAACTGATGGGTTTTTACCGGGCGCCAACCATTACCACACAAGGTAACCGTGAAGGGTTCTTTTTTACCAACGTAGGCGTGAGACAGGATTTATTCAATAAAAAACTCACTCTTTCATTGCAGGTAAGAGATATCCTGGGCAAAGCAAAATTTGAATTTACCTCAGAGGGTGAAGGCTTTTCGCAGTATACAAGAATGAAACGGCAGGCACAGATAGTAACCTTCTCGGTATCTTATAAGATAAATAACTATAAACAAAAAGAACGGAACGTAAACGGAAACGGACAGAATACCAATGAAATGGAGTTTGATTCAGGTGACGATTATTAATCGGCATTATTCAGACCATTTCTAAAGCAAACGGTTGAATAAAACGGATAAAATACAGGTTGGATTTTTAGATGGTTAGTGGGTTAGTTTGGGAAAGCCCGGTGAATGATTCACCGGGCTTTAATTTTATAGTCTGTCGTTATTTTGTCTGACTTTCAATAAACTGTCCGATGGTTTTATACTTTTCGTATAAATACCTGTATTTTAAAGCGTTTTCTTTAACAGGCAGGTATTCTTTTTCAAATCCGCCGCCCATAGCGTTTTGTGCATCTTCGAAAGATTTGTGTATGCCACTTACCACTGCTGCAGCCATTGCCGAACCAAGAGCACAGGCCTGCTCTGATTTTGCAACCTGTATTGGCATATTCAGTACATCTGCAACAATCTGCATAACTACAGGCGATTTTTTGGCAACACCCCCGAGAGCTATAACACCGTCTATTCTTACACCTTCGTTGATAAACCTGTCAACAATTGCTTTTGCACCAAATGCTGTGGCCTCGATTAGCGCCCTGAAAATACGCGGGGCATCCGATCCGAGGGTTAATCCTGTGATTGCCCCTTTCAAGGCCTGGTTGGCATCGGGTGTGCGACGGCCGTTCATCCAGTCAATAGCCACGATGCCCGATTCTTCGATGGGCACTTTATCGGCTGCAGCCGAAAGTTCTGCTATCAGGTTGTCTGACATCTCATCTATCAATGCCTTTTTTGTTTTTTCATCCGCTATTTTACTTTTCGACAGGAGTTGCTCTGCCGGCCACATCAAAACATTTTTAAACCATGCATAAATATCTCCAAATGCCGATTGCCCGGCTTCAAGCCCGACCATGCCCGGGGCAATAGAGCCATCTACCTGTCCGCAAATTCCCTGCACAAGTTTTCCTTCAACATCTTCTTTTGGGGCGACCAGCATATCGCATGTTGAAGTACCCATTACCTTGCTCAGGTAATAAGGTTTAATTTCGCCACCGACTGCTCCCAAATGTGCATCAAACGCACCAACACCCACCGAAACAGTTGATTTCAACCCCAGTTTTTTAGCCCATTCCGCTGTAAGTTTCCCTGCGCTTACATCGCTGGTATAAGTATCTTTGAACAACCTGTCCCTTAAACCTTTAAGCAGCGGGTCGAGTTTTACAAGAAAATCTTCTGCCGGAAGTCCTTTCCAATCGGGGTGCCACATTGCTTTATGGCCTGCGGCACAGCGGCTACGCTTCAGCTCAAGCGGATTGGTATTCCCGGTCAGAACAGCAGGTATCCAGTCACAGTGTTCAACCCATGAGTAGGCAGCTTCCCTCACCTGCTTGTCTTCTCTTAACACATGAAGAATTTTTGCCCAGAACCATTCAGACGAATAAACGCCGCCTTCATATTTGGTATAATCCACACCGCCCCATGATCGTGCCAGGTCGTTGATTTCATCAGCCTCTTCCACGGCTGTATGGTCTTTCCACAACACAAACATGGCATTCGGGTTGTCTTTAAATTCGGGGGTTAGCGATAAGGGGACCCCCTCTTTGTTCACTGCCACAGGTGTTGACCCGGTAGTATCAACAGATATAGCTACGACATTCTCAGCCACTCCGGCAGGGCATTTTGACAATGCTTCCCTAATGGTTTGTTCAAGACCTTCGGTATAATCATTGGGGTGCTGCCTGAACTGGTTTTTAGCAGGTATACAATATTTTCCTTCCTTCCATCGGGGATAATAAAAAACTGCACTGGCAACTTCGTCACCATTTTGGGTATCTACGATTACCGAGCGTACCGAATCGGTACCATAATCAACCCCTATTGTGTATTTCTTTTCATTCATAATATTTTAATTTAAGTTATATTATTTACTGACCATAGTATGCATTACTACCATGCTTTCTTAAAAAATGCTTATCAAGCAGCGCCTGCCTGATGGGTATGTCGTTGCCGAGCACCTGGGTCCTGAAAGCCATTTTTGCCACTTCTTCCATCACTACAGCATTGTGAACGGCATTATCAGGGTCTTTACCCCACGAGAAAGGCCCGTGATTGTTAACCAAAACACCGGGCACATCGTCTGGGTTTATTTTCCTAAACCTTTCAACGATAACATTACCTGTTTCTTCCTCATAATTACCCTTTATCTCTTTCTTTTTCATTCGCCGTGTACATGGAATTGTACCGTAAAAATAATCCGCATGTGTTGTTCCGTAGCAGGGAATGCCCAACCCAGCCTGTGCCCAGCTTGTGGCCCATTCGGAATGGGTATGCACAATTCCCCCGATATTTTTAAAATTACGGTAAAGTACCAGGTGGGTGGCCGTATCTGAAGAAGGTTTAAGTTTTCCTTCCACAATATTGCCATCCATATCTGTTACAACCATATCTTCGGGTTTCATCTCCTCGTATGAAACTCCGCTTGGTTTAATAACCACAAGTTTCTTATCACGGTCAATGCCGCTAACATTCCCCCAGGTGAATATCACCAGATTATGCTCCACCAAAGCCAGGTTGGCTTTAAAGACCTGCAGTTTTAATTCTTCCAGCATATTTAAATAAATTTAAAATTTCTTGCTTCATAATTCAAAGTGAAATCCCTTCTCAACAAGTTTGGAATATTTTCTTTTATCGAACTGGTATAAAAAAGCCCCCTTTTTTGACACACCCTTATCTTTCTCTTCCAGTTTCTGTAAAAGGTTCATCGAAAGTATCTTTTTCCTGAAGTTTCTTTTATCGAGGTTACGTTGATAAATAGCTTCATAAAGGCTTTGAAGCCTTGGAACTGAAAATTTTCTCGGCAGTAATTCAAACCCTATTGGCTGGTTTTTAGCCCTGATTTTCAGCCTTTCAAGCGCCTTAACCACCATTTTATCGTGATCAAATATAAGTGTAGGCTTACGCGAAATGGGCCACCATTGGGCAGAAGTCTCCCTTTTAAGCTGATTGTTGTATTCCTCTATCCTTATAAGCGCATAGAATGTGACAGAAATAACTCTTTCGCCGGGATCTCGTTCAACCTCGCCGAAAGTATACAGTTGTTCCATGAAAAGGTTTGAAAGACCAGAGTATTGCTGCAAAATTCTCCTGGCAGCAAAATCAATACTTTCATTGTCCTGCAGAAATCCACCAATCAGCGACCATTTACCTTTCTCCGGTTCAAAATTCCTTTTATGAAGAAGAATTTTCAATTCTCCCTCGTCAAATCCGAAAATTATACAATCCACCGCGATATAGTGTTTGGTATTTTCTTCATAATAGGGTGTCATAATAAGGCAAAATCAGGGTTAAGTGTAGGATATACGCTTTTCTGTCAAATTTACATCAAAAACGGGTTATTCAAAAAACTAATGTGATATAAAATCCGGTATCGTGATTTCTTCGCGATACCGGATTTTTAATATTAATAAAGTCCTTTCCCTGCGTGCTTATTCAGCATGCTTATTTATTTTCCGCCTTCTTTTTCTTTAAAGAGAAAATTAGCATTAATGAGCCAAATGCCAACATGAAAAGACCCGACCAAAGGTTTACGTTAACCCCAAAAGATTTAGCATACAATTCTGTGGCCCCTGATGTAGCAATACCCTGAATGGTAAGCATTACGCCAAAAATAGCGAACATTAAACCGATCGGAAATTTTATATCTAATCCCATGTTAATTTACTTTAAGTTATTACCAGAAAATAATACTTAATGCCAGGGCAACTACACCGATGATAATGGCCAGCACCTGTGGCTTTTCGTACCAGTGTTTCGAATCATCCTGTACCTTTGGTGTAAGCGAGTATACAAGGCCTTTAAGTTCTTCATCGGTTTTGTTGCGTTTTGTAACTGCAGAAATTACCAGTGTAAGAATTAAAGCCAGGGCGAATGCAAATATCGCGGTCCAGAAGTTCTGTGCCATTTCGCTCGGGTACACCTGCAGTGCATTTTCCACGCTGCCTGTCAGCCATCCTCCCTTTATAAGGCTTTCGGCCCCTGCCGGAACGGTCAACCCGTGATGTATAGCGGCGCCGAATGTACCGGAGAGCAATCCCCAGAAGGCAGCATGACCGGTTGTCCTTTTGGTAAACATACCCAGCAGGAAGGTTGCAAACAGAGGTGCATTGATAAACGCGAAAATCAATTGCAGAAAATCCATGATGTTATTGAACTGTTTGGCAATATAAGCAGCAAGAATGCTCACGAGTACCCCGGCAATGGTAGTTATCTGCCCTACGCCAAGATAATGCTTGTCGCTCTTGTTTGGGTTGATGTAGCTCTGATATATGTCATACGTGAATACAGTGTTGAAGGCTGTAACATTCCCTGCCATTCCCGACATAAACGACGCCATAAGCGCGGTAACACCAAGCCCTAACACACCGGTAGGCAGATATTTCATCAGGAGTACAGGTATCACCTTGTCAAAATCCCTCACTGTTTCGCTTCCTTCTTTAAAAGGAATAAAACTCTGGTCATCCTGCAGCAGTGCAGCAGCAATAATACCGGGAAGTATCACCAGAAAAGGGATGAACATTTTGGGCAACGCCCCGATAAGCGGGGTACGGCGCGCCGCCCCCATCGAACCAGCAGCCATGGCACGTTGGACCACAAGGAAATTGGTACACCAGTATCCAAAAGACAATACGAAACCAAGCCCTACAATAATGCCCATCCATTCCACGCCCATTGGGTTCTGGCCCGGGTTGGCCGCATATTTCCACGAATGAAGCATATTGGCATCGAGGCTGCCCTTAACACCCTCCCATCCGCCAACGGCTTTTAAGCTTATGAAAACAAGCGGCAGGAACCCTATTACGATAAGAAAAAACTGCAATACTTCGTTGTAAATGGCCGAAGATAGCCCCCCCAGATACGTATAGACAAGCACAATCACAGCAGAGCCAATAAGACTAAGGGTATAGTCCCATCCAAGTAATTGTTCGGCCAGCAATGCAAGTGCATGCATCGAAGCCCCCGACGCCATGATGGTCATAAATGCGAAGGCAAAAGCGTTGAACCCCCTGGTTTTCTCGTCAAACCGGAGTTTCAGGTATTCAGGCACCGATCTGGCTTTAGACCCATAATAAAAAGGCATCATAAAGATGGCCAGGAAGATCATGGCCGGTATGGCGCCAATCCAGTAAAAGTGCACGGTCATCATCCCGTATTTGGCGCCTGATGCAGCCATTCCGATTACCTCAAGGGCACCCAGGTTTGCTGAAATAAAAGCCAGCCCGGTAACCCACGCGGGCAACGACCTGCCTGCTTCAAGAAAATCGGTGGCCGATCGCATAAACTTCTTTAAAGCCCAGCCAATACCGAGTACAAAGACAAAATAGATAAGCATAATTGCGTAATCTATCCAGCCCAGAGCGAAAGTATTTTCCATAGTCTTTTTATTTAATGGTTTTCCTCAATCAATCATTCATTCATTAGCAATCCGGTTTATTACCAGAAGTAAAAATAGAATGCAATGATGATACCGAGAATTATCAGGGTATGAACAACATCCCAAACATTCCAGCTTGCCCTGGTAGCAGCCTTTTCTTCTGCTGTGGCTGCATTATAAGTGTATTTCAATTGTTCTGCCGATGGTTTCTTGGTAAGAAGGCTGATGCCTACCATTACCGCGATACAGATAAAGAACAATAAAACAGTATAGTGTAACCAGTTGATAGAAGCAATTTTGTATATCAATCCTCCGGTTTCGGCATAATAACCATTTACACCTTCTTTAACCTGTGCAATAAGGTCTGAGGCATATGCCTTGCTTTCTGCGGTAAGTGTCCCAAGTGAATTTATTGCAGCATTAACTTTTTCAGTTAGCGTAGCAGCAAGTTCTGAAGGGAATGTACGTTCAATTTTATCACTTACAGAAGTAAGGTCTGTGACCATATCATTCTTTGCCTTATCGGCGTTGATGAAAAGTACAGATTTAATCATGCCGCCTACTTTACCTACAAGTCCATATTTAATGTTAAGTACAAGCCTGAACATACCGAGGCCGAAACCGATAATCATCCCCCAGAAGGCGCCTTTTGAACTCATCCTGCGCCAGAACACACCAAGCAGGAATACCGATGCAATGGCCGGTGCAAGTAATCCCTGTACACCCTGCAGGTATTCGTAAAGTACCTTGCCAAGGCCCAGCATTACAGGAATCCAGACGATACCGAGCACAACCACAGATGCAGTGGCTACCCTTCCTGCCACCACGTAATGTTTGGGTGATTGCGATGGCCTCATTTTCTTGTAAAAGTCTTCAACAAATAACATTGCCGAAGAGTTAAAGAGCGATGCAAGTGAACTCATAAGTGCTGCAAGAAGACCGCAAACTACTATTCCTGTAATACCCTGCGGAAGTAATTTTGCCACCATAGCAGCAAATGCCGAGTCGCTGCTGCCAACTTCGAGCAATCCTTTCTGATTGAGCGCATAGGCAATCATTCCCGGTACAAGAAAAATAAATACAGGCAGCAGTTTGAAGTATCCGGCCAGTATGGCACCTCGTCTTGCCTGCTGTTGATTACGGCCTGACAGTACCCTTTGCACAATAAACTGGTCGGTACACCAGTACCAGAATCCGATAATGGCCGAACCAAGCAAAACGCCTGTCCACGGAAAATCGGGGTCTGAAGCCGGCCGCACAAGCTTAAGGTTTGAACCGACAATATTTTCCATTTCACCCCAGCCGCCGAGTTTTATTAAACCAACAATCAGGATAACGATAGAGCCGAATAACAATACAGGAGTTTGAAGAACAGATGTGTACATCACTGCGCGCATACCTCCAAGTACGGTATAGATACCTGTAATTAAAACGAGGCCAACAGCGCTAACCCAGAAAAAGTCAACATCCTGGCCAAATATTCTTACAGAATCTATATCAAAAACTGTGTCAAAAACCACACCGCCGGCATAAACGGTAACTGCCACTTTGGTAAGCACATAGCTTACAAGCGATATGATTGAAAGCACCGACCGCGAACCTGCAGAAAACCTGCGTTCGAGAAATTCGGGCATGGTAAATATTTTGATACGGTCGTAGAAAGGTACAAACACCCATCCAAGCACCAGTATAAGCCAGGCATGCATTTCCCAGTGCGCCATGGCCATTCCGCTAAGAAACCCAGCTCCGGCAAGGCCTACAAGGTGTTCCGAACCAATATTGGAAGCAAATATAGAAGAACCTATTGACAACCATCCTGCACTTTTGCCAGCCAGAAAGTAATCGGTAGTGTCTTCTTCCTTTTGCTTTAATACCCAGACTATTATGCCTACCAGTCCGAGAAAAAAGAGTCCTAAAACAATCCAATCTAATGTTACCATAATTATTTAAGGTTTAGTATTTATAATTCAAAAATCCATGCAAGATATAAATAAAATCAATATAAAAAATAAGAGTAGATATAACACTTATTTTTTTTCGGTTATTTAGAAGATTTCTAAATATATTTAAGTAATTTTTTGGGTTTAATTGAAAAAATATAATGCATGAGCAATCATATTAACCTTAACTTAAATGTAAGAGGGCTTTCTCCGTCGGCCACGCTGGCAATAAACGAACAGTGCAACCGACTTATAAAACAGGGTAAAAAAATATACAAGCTGGGGCTGGGGCAATCCCCATTTCCTGTCCCTGATGAAGTTGTTGAATCGTTGCGCAGAAATGCCCATCAGAAAGATTATTTACCGGTAAGGGGGCTTTCAATACTCAGGGAAGCCATTGCAGGGTTTAACAAACGAATGTTAAAGGTTGACAGCTCTGCCGATGACATATTAATAGGGCCAGGTTCCAAAGAGCTAATATTCATTCTGCAGCTTGTCTATTACGGCGATCTTATTATACCAACTCCAAGCTGGGTATCTTATGCGCCACAGGCGAGGATTGCCGAAAGGCATGTTTACTGGGTACCTACCGATAAATCAAATAACTGGAGGTTAAGTCCTGAAAAGCTCGAAAGCCTCTGCAAAGATGACCCTGACAGGCCCAGAATTGTAATCCTCAACTACCCTTCAAACCCTACCGGTTGCACTTATCCGGTTGAAAGGCTGAAACTTCTGGCTGAAGTGGCCAGAAAATACAGAGTAATTCTTGTATCGGACGAAATTTATGGCCTTACACAGTTTGACGGCAACCACCAGTCAATTGCACGCTATTATCCCGAAGGTACCATCATTAGCAGCGGTTTGAGCAAATGGTGCGGTGCGGGAGGTTGGAGACTGGGCACTTTTACATTTCCAAAAGATTTGAAGTGGCTGCTTGATGCAATGGCTGTTGTTGCAAGCGAGACTTTTACTGCCACATCAGCGCCGATTCAGTACGCTGCCGTTACTGCCTTTGAGGGTGACGGATGGATGGATGATTATCTTTTTCATACCAGGCGTATCCTAAAACAAATCGGATACTGGTTTGCAGAAAGGCTTAATTCATGCAATATTTGGGCGCCCCAGCCCCAGGGCGCATTTTATCTTTTCGCAGACTTCGGATCATACAGGGAAAAACTTAGCAGGAAGGGTATTCATACCTCCAATGATTTGTGCAATGCCCTCCTGGCAGAGACCGGGGTTGCCATTTTATCGGGCAGCGATTTTGGCCGTAACCCTGAGGAGCTTACAGCGCGGATTGCTTATGTCAACTTCGATGGTGAAAACGCATTGAATTTTTCACGTAAAAAATATTCCGGCAGCGACCTTGATAAAGCTTTTCTTGATACCTGCTGCACAGATATTGTTGAAGCTGCCAACAAAATTACCGACTGGACAGCTAACAGTTAACCTGCCCTGATAAAAGCTAAGAAACCCGAAACAGGATGTAACGTTCGCTTAAATGACCTGTGTTACTTTGCGGGTTTCACCCCTTCAGAAGTCATCACAATGCGTTTGATGGTGCCATCGCTGTTATAATACAGATAATCTATACATACCGAACGCCTGAAGCTCCCACCCTGCGTTGGGATACTGCCATTATGATAAATAAAATACCACTGGCCCTTATACTCAATAATTGCCTGGTGGTTGGTATTTGAATTGCCTGCCACTTCGTTAAGAATGCCCTTAAACTCCCATGGGCCTTCAATGCTGCGGCTCATTGCATAGGCTGTCTTTTCTGGAAACTGGTAAGCATATGAAAGGTAATACCAGCCATCTTTTTTATGTATCCATGGCGCCTCGGTAAAATATGGCAGGCTGACAGTATGTATCGGGCCATCCATCTCTGTCATGTTTTCTTTCAGTTTTACATAGTGGCATACTGTATTTCCCCAGAAAAGATATGCCTGACCGTTGTCGTCAATAAATACTGAAGGGTCAATGTCGTCCCAGCTAATTGAGGTATGCGTGGTCATATCGTTGGTAATAAGCGCAGAACCACGGGCATCTTTAAAAGGCCCTACAGGGCTGTCTGAAACAGCTACCCCTATTGCCTTACCCGGGATCGTGGCATGGGTTACAGTTACATACCAGTAGAATTTATTATTGCGGTGGATTACCTGCGCGGCCCATGCATCGTCTTTTGCCCAGGCAAAATCTTTTACCTTTAATGGCACAGGGTGTTCTTTCCAGTTTACCATATCGGTAGATGAAAAGACTAACCATTCGTGCATCCTGTAAAAATTGTATTTTTCATCGGCTTCATCATGGCCTGTGTATAAAAAAACCGTATCGCGATGAACAAGCGTTGCCGGGTCGGCAGTGTATTTGTGAATAATTACAGGGTTCCCAATCCTGCACACGGTATCTATTGGTTTGCTGATTTGAGAAGATTTTGAAAACAGAGGTGTACCACTTGTTCTCAAAGAAAAAAATATATGCACCATAATTATGGCCGCTGAAATCTTTAATGTTTTCATCTTATAGAGTTTAAAATAATCAATCCAATTAGTGTTTGTCCATAAACCTGCTATTTGCGTTAAGTTTGAAAGCAAATGAAATGAACTTTATGAACCAAACGACTGTCTGAACATAAAGACATTAATAATGTTTTTTTGACACATTTGCAAAATCATTTACCGGCAGATCAGTCATAGCAGGATTAAAACAAAAAATATAAATAAAGATAAATTTTTATTCGAATATCATCAATTTTTAATTAAAAAGTATTTTACATTAGCACCATTAACTTTTAGCCGGATTATACATTAACAGCATATTTCATTTATTATGGGCCATAACAACCACATTGGGTTTGACAACGAAAAATACCTTGCAGGGCAGACTGCTGCGATACTCGAAAGGGTAAATCTTTTTCACGATAAATTATATCTTGAATTTGGGGGGAAAATACTTTATGATTACCATGCTGCAAGGGTTCTGCCTGGCTTTGACCCGAATGTAAAAATGCGTCTTTTGCAAAAACTAAGGGACAAAATAGATGTTATTCTGTGTATTCATGCCGGCGATATAGAAAGGAAGAAAATCAGGGCAGATTTCGGTATTACCTATGATTCGGATGCACTAAAAACCATAGATGATTTCCGTGACTGGGGAATAGCCATAACAGCAGTGGTCATTACCCGTTACCAGGACCAGCCGCCTGCCAAGGCATTTAAAAACAAGCTTGAGCGAAATGGCATAAGGGTATATACCCATCAATGTACCAAGGGCTACCCTACCGATATAGAAGCTATCGTGAGCGACGAAGGTTATGGCGCCAACGAATATATAGAAACCACGAAGCCCATTGTGGTGGTAACAGGGCCGGGGCCTGGCAGCGGGAAACTTGCCACCTGCCTGTGCAACCTTTACCACGATTACCGTAACGGTATCAAAGCCGGTTATGCCAAGTTTGAGACCTTCCCGATATGGAACCTTCCGCTTAACCACAAGGTAAACATTGCCTATGAAGCGGCTACCATTGACCTGAGAGACCTGGTTTTGATAGACCATCATCATCTTGAAGCATACAATATTAAAACCGTAAATTATAACAGGGATGTTGAAGCTTTTCCGCTGCTTAAAAGAATATTTGAAAAAATCACAGGTGAAGCCTCACCCTACAAATCCCCCACCGATATGGGCGTTAACCGTGCTGCTTCGGGAATAATCAATGACAAAATTGTTCAGGATGCTTCCCACCAGGAAATCATCAGGCGGTATTTCAGGTGCGCCTGCGAATATGTAATGGGCCTGTCCGAGAAAGAGTCGCTGAACAGGGCCGAAATGATCATGGACAGGGTGAATGCACGGGTAGAAGACAGAAAAGTGGTAAAACCTGCCCGGAAAGCTGCAGACGATGCCATGAGCCAGAATAAGGGGAATGACGGTATTTTCTGCGGTGCTGCCATTGAGTTAAAAGACGGAACAATCATCACAGGTAAAAACTCTCCCCTTATGCATGCAGCCTCGAGCCTGGTGCTTAATGCTACCAAACACCTGGCCGGATTGCCTGACAACATGTACCTCTTACCCAAAAACATTATTGACTCGGTAACCTACCTGAAAAAAGACATTCTAAACGGGAAAGTGGCAAGTCTCGACCTTGAAGAAACGTTAATTGTGCTGGGCATAAGCGCCTTATCGAACCCGGCAGCCCAGATGGCATTAGACAACCTTAAAAACCTGAAAGACTGCGAAGTACACCTTACCCATATACCCACACCGGGCGATGAAGCAGGGCTTCGCAAACTGCATGTAAACCTTACATGCGATCCTGAATTTTCATCTAAAAGCCTATTTATGAGCAATTAAACAACCTTCAAAAATTTAATAATGAGAAACCTGATATTCATAAACCTGCTTGCGGCAATATTCTTAACATCTTCTTTCACTTTAACGGCCCAGAAGTTCAACCGGGGCAAAACTGCCGATAAACCACTGTTCCGGGACCCGGTTTATGATGGGGCAGCCGACCCTGTCCTGATTTGGAACAAAGCCGAAAAAAAGTGGTTTATGTTCTATACCAACCGCAGGGCAAATGCCCGGGACCTTGACGGAGTTACATGGGTGCATGGCACACGTATTGGTATTGCAGAATCAGCCGATGGCATTGCAACATGGAAATACCGTGATACCTGCGATATCAATTACCGTGAGGGTGAATATACCCACTGGGCGCCTGAAGTTATAGAACATAACGACACCTACCATATGTATCTCACCTATGTGCCTGGTGTTTTTAAAGACTGGAGGCATCCACGCCGGATCATTCACCTGACAAGCCACAATCTTATCAACTGGAAATACGAATCAACACTTCAACTTGCCTCCGAACGATGCATTGATGCCTGCGTTTTTCCAATGCCCGACGGCACATGGCGGATGTATTACAACAACGAAGCCGATAAAAAGTCAATTTACTATGCCGACAGCCCCGATTTATACCGGTGGACAGACAGTGGCAAAAAAGTTATTGGCGACCGTGGCGGAGAAGGCCCCAAGGTTTTCAGGTGGAAAGAAAAATACTGGATGGTGGTTGACAACTGGCGCGGACTTGGCGTTTATTCATCAGATAACCTTACAGACTGGCAAAGGCAGGAAAAAAATATTCTTGAAGAGCCCGGCACTGGAGAAGATGACCAGGTAATTGGCGGACATCCCGATGTGGTAGTAGCCGGAAAAAGAGCTTTTGTGTTTTA
This sequence comes from Bacteroidales bacterium, assembly GCA_016936215.1. GTDB lineage: Bacteria > Bacteroidota > Bacteroidia > Bacteroidales > UBA10428 > JAFGPL01. The sequence continues at coordinate 14,047 of JAFGPL010000135.1, read as the reverse complement.
TTTTACCCATCCGGGGAGAACTCCCGAAAATAAAGGGGTGGATAATTATAATACCAGACGGAGCTCAATCCAGTTGGCAGAATTGGAATATGCTGACGGTCAGATAACCTGCAACCGTGATGAGCCGGTTAAAATAAGGCTTAATCCTAGGAGAAAAAAATTTTAGAAATTGATCCCGGTCTTTTTTTCACTTTCTGAAATTATTACCGCCTCAGTATCTTTTATCCCAATGAATACCTGCTTTTTTTTGAGTGATAATCAGAAAAAAATCTTTCATTTCAGAAAAGTCAAAACATACTTTTTAATGTTATAACTATGTTAAAAGCAGCAGTATACTTGACTTGATTCTTTAAATATTGTACATTTATGTAACAGAAACAATCCACCCCATGAAAAGAAAAACATATGAACAGGTAAGCCGCCGTGATTTTATAAAATCTACCGCCACTGCTGCAATCGGGTTAAGCCTTGCACCTGCCCTGACAGGTTGCATGAAAAAGCCCCGCATCATGACAAGGGATTTCGGGCGTCTGAACCATGAGGTTACTACCTTTGGCCTCGGGGGACAGGCATCCATTCAATGGACTGCTGATGACGTTGACCCTGTTGCCATTATTCTAAAGGCTTTTGACAAAAAAATTAATTATTTCGACACCTCTAACCTTTATGGGCCAAGCCAGTCTAATTATGGTAAAGCCTTCAGAAAATTAAACCTGATACCCGGGACAACCGGTTATAACGAATCGTTACGAAGATCAATATTCCTTACGTCAAAGACACATATCAGAATTGCCAAAGGCGACCTGAATGTTGAGGATGTAGGCAACTGGACAAACGGTGAAAAAGGTTCACATACCATAGACGATGTTAAACGCAGCCTTTCGCAGGTATTCGGCGATGGTAAGGGCAATTATCCTGAGGGCGCCTACCTCGACATGGTGCTTATCCACAGCCTCAACAACAAAACTGAAGTGGATACTATTTATGAAGGCCTTGACAACACCGACCGCGATGCTGAAAGGATTGGAGCGCTTGCAGCTTTGCGCGATTACAGGGACGGCACCAACCTGACAGGGTTGAACCCTAAGGAAGAGAAACTCATCAGGCATATTGGTTTTTCAGGCCATTTTGATCCTTCGGCGATGATGTACCTTATTCAGCGCGACACTGAAAACCTGATAGACGGATTGCTTGTGGCCATCAACCCAAATGATAAATTATACTTTAACATGCAGCACAACGTGATACCTGTCGCTGCAGCCAGGAACATGGGCATTATTGCCATGAAAGTCTTTGCCGACGGGGCTATGTATTCAAAAGGGGCGCATTGGTCGAACCAGGTATCGCACGTGGTAAGGCAGGTTGGCAGCAGCAACCTTCCGTTCAGGCCGCTGATAGAATATTCACTAACAACCCCCGGCATAAGCACGGCGATCATTGGTATCGGGCAGATTTCCGATAATCCGGCCGAATGCCAGTTAACACAAGACATTGAGGCTTGTCAGGTTACACCAAACGGGCTGGGTAAAACCGACAGGGAAGAAATTGAAAAAATCACAGCCCATGTAAAAGCCGGCAAGACAAACTACTTCCAGATGGAAAAACCGGGACTTACCGCTGCCCGGAACCTGAGAATTAAAAAACTTGAGAACGGGAAGATAAAGCTTGCCTGGGATACAGCGTTTGCAGGCGACAGTCCGCTGATGAGTTACGAGGTGGTGAAAAACCAAAAAACCATAGGCACCCTTAACCATACCCCTCAAACAACCTTAAAACCGTTTGAATTTGAGGACACGCCAGGGCCAACCGGAAAAACAGAATATAAGGTTATTGTAAACGATTTAAAAGGAAACCGGGCAGAAACAGAGCTATTAAGTATACTTTAAATCCATTGCAGTCACATTATTTGTTCTTGCTTCGCTGTAAGCATTCTATCACTATTTTTGAAAGGTAATCATTGCTAAAAGGTTTTGAGATATAATGATCGAAACCCTTATCAATAATAGCATTTCGCTCATTTTCGGTAGCATAGGCTGTTATTGCTATTACCGGAACAGTTTGATTTATTTTCCTGATTTCGGTTAACGCCTGCATTCCATTCATTACCGACATCTTAATATCCATCAGTATCACGGTGTTTTTTAATACGGCATTTTGTTGTACATAATCCAAAACTTCCTTTCCGGTTTTCATCCACAAAATATTAGCTTTAAGGGATGTTATAATCCTTTCCAATAAGGTATAATTTTCAGGTTCATCTTCGGCAATTATGATGCTGCAATCTGAAAACTCACCCGGATGGGTTGTGCGTTTTACAGATATTTGTTTATCGTTATTATTTTCAGAACCTGAATAACATGGCAATGTAAAAAAGAAGGTTGTACCCTGGCCGGGTTCAGATTCAAGCCATATCCTGCCTCCCATAATTTTAAGCAGTTTTTTGCATATTGACAACCCTATACCGGCACCGCGATATAGTTTGGCATCTTTGTTATCAAGTTTCTGAAAGTAATTGAAAACCTTTTCATAGTCTTTTTTATCAATGCCTACACCGGTATCGGACACATAAAACGTTGCAAAACCACCGGTAATATTATAACCAAAACGAATATACCCCTGGTCGGTATATTTAAGGGCATTGCCAAGAAGATTGTTTAAAATCTGCCTGAACCTGAACTGATCTGTAAAAAGAACAAGGTTTGGCGCCGGAAATGAATCGAGGATTATTTCAATACCGGCCTTATTTTTATACCTGTAAGTATTTGCAAATTCCTGAAGCACCGGGTTGGCATCAAAACGCTGCGGGTTCATATGCAACTGATCGGCTTCTATCATTGATATATCAAGTATATCATTGATTAACACTATAAGGGTTTCGGAGTTGTTGGTAATAATATTCACATATTCTCTTTTTTCATCCTCGTTTGATTCGGATAATAAAAGATTTGAAAAACCAACAATGGCATTCATTGGTGTACGTATTTCATGGCTCATATTGGCCAGAAAGGCAGATTTTAACCGGTCGCTCTCTTCTGCTTTTCTCCTTGCTTTTTCAAGTTCGGCAGTTCGTTCCTCTACAAGCTGCTCCAGGTTATACCGGTGCCGGGCAAGTTCTTCATTCTGAATTACAATCTCCTCCTGTTTTTCTTCGAGCAGGGCATTTACTTCAGATAACTCCCGGGTTCTTTCAATAACCTTTTTTTCAAGGTTGCTTTTTTGTTGCCTGATATTGTAAATTCTTAACCTGTAAAACAACAATACTAAGGCAAAGGCCAAAATAAACAACAGTATCCTGAACCACCATGTCTGCCATACTGGCGGCACTACTTTCAAAAAAAGTGTTGCAGGTGTTTTACTCCAGTTGTTATCGCAGTTCACCGCTTTCACTTTAAATACATATTCCTTGCCCGGAAGACTTGTATATGTTGCGAACCTGTTTTCCGAAGAGGTATAATTCCAGTCCTCGTCAAATCCTTCGAGCATGTATGCATACCTGTTTCCCCCGGGCTGGGAATAATGCATTGCACTGAACTCAAATGTTACAATATAATGTTTGTGTGAAAGCCTGATATTTTGTGTGATATATATAGGTTGCGAGATAATGGTATGATTTTTTATCTTTTGTCCGGGGACAATATTATTATTCGCTATTTTCAACCCTATAATTTTTACATCAGGTAAATGCGGATTGTCTTTAATATCGTGTGGATTGAATGAAATAAAACCGTTAACACCCCCGAAAAAAAGCTCGCCCGATGCGCTTCGAGACAGGGAATTATTGGCAAATTGGAGAACTTTAAGACCTTTTAATGTGTTAAATATTTTAAAATCAGCAACTTCAGGTGAAATTATCCCATTTACAAATTTCACAAGTCCATTGGCAGTTGATACCCAAAGGTTTCCTTCATTATCTGCAACAATTGAAGATACAATACTGGTGGGCAAACCTGCTTTTTCGGTATAATGAATTAAAGTATCCTGACCCGGGTTATAACACCTGAGGCCATCGTTACTGCCAGTCCATATATGGCCATTTCGGTCAATAAATACAGAAGTAACCATAACATCCTCAAAGCTTTTTTTGTACTTTATAAATGAGTCTTTAAGCCTGTCGTATTGATACAAACCTTTTTTTTCGCTGCCAACCCATAAGTTACCAAGTGTATCTTTATAAATGGTAAAAATCCTGTTTTTTCCCAATCCTGCATTTTCATCTGTATGATAGGTATAATCTATAAACCGGGTACTTTTGTAAGGAAGCTTGCAAACTCCTTTAAGGGTGCCGATCCAAAGGTTTTTCTCATTATCAGTAACCACAGAATAAATGGTATTGCTGATCAGGCTGTTCTTGTCGTCGGGATCGTTCCTGTAATTGATAAATTTTTTTAATTTGGTGTGATAGAAATTCAGTCCGCCCTGATATGTTCCAATCCAAAGGTTTTCATCTTCATCAAAGCATAAGGCTTTTATATTGTTCCCCCTGTAAAACCCCAGGTGGTTTTCAGCGGTAATATACGAGCACAGGCCTGTTTCACCGTCAAACCTGTTAAGCCCCCCGCGTTCGGTACCTGCACAAATATTTTGCTTACTGTCTATGGCAATGGCAAACACATTGGGATCGTTGAGAAACCGGTTGTCATTTTCCCTGGATGTATAATGTTTGAATTTTTTCTGGTTAAAATCGCAGTAGTTCACCCCTCCGCTATAAGTCCCCAGCCACATCATATCAAAGGCATCAATATGTATATCGTAAATAGAATTGTTTAAAATTGACGATATCCCCTCTTTATGGTGGGCATAAAGCAGAAACCTATGGGTTCCGGGTTCTTTCAGATAAAGTCCCTTGTATGTTCCTACCCATAACCTGCCAAACCTGTCTGATACGATATCCCTTATCCTGATTTGAAAATTTCTGTTTCTGTCCAGGTCAATCCATTCAAAAGACGAATCGCTTGCATTGAAAAAGTTCAACCCGTTTTCGTTGGTTCCTATCCAGATATTACCGTCTTTATCCTGCGAAATGCATTCAACCCTGTTACCGCTGAGTGATTTTTTATTGCCTGGTGAATAGGCAAAACGTGTCGTAAGTTTTGATTTCAGGTTATGAATATACAGTCCTTCTTCAAAAGTACCAATGTAAAGATTCTGTAAAGAATCAAGGTACAATGATAAAATAGCGGCATTTTCGGGTATATGCACACGTTGGTTAGCTTTTTCGGCCATAAGGCTTGAGGTGTTGATAAAGTAAAGCCCGGAGGTAGCTGCCAACAGCATATTGTCCTCATCTAAAGCCAGTAACTTCCAGGCTATGCCCGTTAGGCGGGTATTGTTACCGGTGCAAACATGATGAAATGTTTCAGTTTTATGCTCCCAGACATCAAGACCATTATCGGTGGCAATCCACAACCTTTGGCTTTTGTCGACAAAAAGGCACCTGACAAGGTTATCACAAAGCGATGACGAATCGGAAGGATCGTGCTTATAAACCTGCATATTATAACCGTCATAGCGGTTTAACCCTTCATTCGTGCCAAACCACATAAAGCCAACCTGATCACGGCATACTGCATTTACTTTATTGTTTGACAGCCCATTCTCCATGGTAATATTTCTGAAAAGATAACCCGAATGAATGGTATGTTCAAAACCCGGAAAGGCCATAAAAACCGTCAGCGTTTCCAGAATTAACGGTATCAGAAATACTCTCAGCAGAATGTTTACTTTATTTCTCATGCCTAAACCTTTTACAAAACAAAGAACAAAACCGGGAGTTTAACTGCTTCTATTTGTAACGTCCTTACTCAGTGCTTTTTTAATAGCGTAGAGTAATGAATCTATCTTAACCGGTTTTGAAATATAATCATTGAAACCGTGTTTTATAATCTCAATCCTTTCGTTTTCTGTAGCATATGCGGTTACAGCTATTACCGGCACAACAGCGTTTATTTCCCTTATCTGATGAAATGCTTCCAGGCCGTTTAATACCGGCATCTTAATATCCATTATAATAATGGTATTGCTCAGCTCGGCAATGCTTTTAACATATTCCACGAGTTCTTTTCCATCTTTGGCCCAGATAATATTTACCTTGTATGGCCTCAGGATTTTCTCAAGCAAAAGATAATTGGTTTCTTCATCTTCGGCAATGATAATGCGGGTACCGGGTTCCAGCATTCCTGATTTCCCGCTGGAATTGCCATGGCCCTGGGGCATAAAATCCGGAGCCTTTTTTAAAGGCAGTGAAAAATAAAAAGTAGAACCCTTTCCAGGCTCTGATTCGAGCCAGATTTCACCACCAAGTAATTCTACCAGTTTTTTACAAATTGACAGTCCGATACCGGTACCTTTATAGAGCTTTGTAGTATCGTTCTCAAGTTTCTGGAAATAGTCAAATACCCTCAGGAAGTCATTTTTTTCAATTCCTATGCCGCTGTCTGAAACATAAAAAACCACATCTTTTTCTTTCAAAACATAACCAAACCTTATTTCACCTTTATCGGTATATTTTATAGCATTGCTCAGAAGGTTCGATATGATCTGTCTTAACCGGTATTGGTCTGTATTAAGGATTAACTGCGTATTTTCAGGGATTTCAAGAAATAAACCAACACCGGATTTGTTTTTAAGACGGTAAACAGACTCAAGGTCTTTAAGCACCTGGGTGGTATCAAAAGGTAACAACTCTGTTTTTAACTGGTTGGCTTCAATTAGCGATATATCAAGGATATCGTTGATCAGCACCATTAAATTATCGCAATTATCATTAATAATCCTGATATATTCATCTTTTTCATTGTCATCATGTTCTGTGAGCAACAGATTTGAAAAGCCCACGATGGCATTCATAGGTGTGCGTATTTCGTGGCTCATATTGGCCAGAAATGCTGATTTAAGCCTGTCGGCTTCCTCTGCTTTTCTTTTTGCATTTTCAAGTTCCGCAGTTCTTTCTGCCACAATGTCTTCGAGATTATTCCTGTGCCTTGACAGTTCTTCGTTCTGCATGATAATCTCTTCCTGCTTTTCTTCGAGCAGGGTATTTGCCTCTGACAACTCGGCAGTTCTCTTTGACACGTTTTCTTTAAGTTTGATGCGTTGCTGGTTGATACTGTACACCCGTATTTTATAGAATGCAACCAGAAATATTGATGCAAGCAATATGCCCAGGCAGATAAACCACCAGGTCTTATAAAACGGGGGCATAATCCTTATATACAATTTTGCAGGTTCTTCACTGCAAATACCTTCATTGTTCCTTGCGCGCACCATGAAAATATATTTTTTCCCGGAAAGGTTGGTATAGCTGGCAAATCTTCTTTCGGGACCTACACGTGTCCATTGGTTGTCGAATCCCGACATGATATATTCGTAGTGGATTTTTTCAGGCTGGTAATAGTCAAGCGCCGAGAATACAATTGAAAATTCCCTGATCTTGTGCGACAGCTTAATACTGCTTGTGTTAAGAATAGATTTTGGCAAAATCACCTTTCCGCTGTATTCTTTCCCGGCAACCACGGGTTGGTTGTATATTGTCAAACCGGTAATCCTGGCCACAGGTACCGCACGCACTCCAATAATCTCTTCAGGCATAAAGCTATTGAGGCCATTCATGCTTCCGAAATAAAGTTTTCCCTGTTTGTTTTTGAATCCCGATGACCAGTAAAACTGGTCGCTTTGCAAACCATCTGAGGAATAAAAATTATTGAAATTCTTGGTTTGCGGGTTAAAACAAGAAATGCCGAAATCGGTGCTCATCCATAATTTTCCGCTGTTATCCTCAAGTATACAGTAAACGACATTGTTTGATAATCCGTGCGATTCGTCGTAACGTTCAAATTTTGCTGTATTTGAAACTGAATCAATCACAAGTTTATTAAAACCATTGCCATGTGTCCCGATCCATAAATTGTTTTTATGGTCGAGACAGAGGGAAATTACATAGCTTCCGCTAATAGAAGCAGTATCCAATGTATCGTACACAAAATATTCTATATGGTTTGAGTTCATATCAATTTGGGAATTTGGCTGTGAAGGTATTTTAAAGAGGCCTTCCATGGTACCCACCCAAAGATTGTTGTGCAGGTCAAACTGCAGGCAACCCACCTGGTCAACTGCTTTTCTTCCGTATCTGCCATTAAAATGCTCAAACTTACCAGAGACAGGGTCAAACCTGTCGAGCCCCCCAAGGGTGCCTATCCAGAGCTTTCCCCACTGGTCTTCCACGATGGAGGAAACAAAACTGCTTACGAGGCTTGAGGCATCTGTCGGCAAGTTTTGGTATACAATAAATTTTCCTGAATTAAGGTTTTCGGGTGTCAGTTTATTTATACCACCATTCCAGGAGCCTATCCACAGGTTATTATGCCTGTCTTTAAAAATTGAGGTAATAAAATTACTTGACAGGGAAGCAGGATCATATAAATTGTTTAAATAATGTGTGAATTTGTCAGTCAGTTTGTTGTACTTGTTCAGCCCTCCTCCGGCTGTACCGATCCAGATGTTGTCTTCATCTTCGTAGATAGAATTTACAATCCTATGGTTCAGTCCATTAACTATTCCCGGCTCGTATTCGAAAAATTCAAAATGTTTTTCGTGTATATTGTATTTATTAATGCCCCCTCTTTCGGTACCTATCCAAACATTACCATCATTGTCGGAATAAAGGCAATTAACAAAGTCGTTGTTAAGGCCATACGAGGCATTTAATATCTGTTTATAATTAACAAAATTATCCCTTTCCCTGTCGTACATGCTAAAACCACCGTATGTACCGATGAGAAGCCTTCCGTTTTTATCTTCAGTAATGCTCATTACTGCGTTGTGTATAAGCGAGGTGGGGTTTCCCGGGTTATGGAAATAATTTATAAAACCCTCCTTGTTTTTTACCAACCTGCTGATGCCAAAAGTAGTACCCACCCACAAATCGCTGTATTGGTCCATATATATAGTATGCACCTCGTTATATGACAGAGATGACGGGTCGTTGAGCCTGTTTTCAAAATAGTTGAATGTATTGTTTTTTACATTTAAAAAGGTAAGTCCACTATTGGTCCCAAACCATAAATTGCCGTCATGATCTTCGAAAATTGCCTGTACATTCTCTCCAAGTAACTGACCCGATTGTTGATTTGGTTTAAGGTGCCTGGTTACTACCATATTCCCCTGGTTGTCAAGTACACGTATCTTATCAGCGCCATTGCCTGTGCCGGCCCAAATGTCTCCATCCTTTGTGCAAAAAATTGAGTTGATCCTATCATAAGAAATCGAATTGTCCGATTCATCATGATGGCGATAAGTGATAAATTTTTCCTGTTCGAAAATATACACATTTAACCCGCTGGCGGTTCCCAACCAGAGGTTACCGAATTTATCGCCGCACATGCAGTATATATAGTTGTTGGATATACTTTTTTTATCATGCGGATTGTGTTTATACACCCTGAAAGAATAGCCGTCAAAACGGTTCAACCCGTTTAAAGTACCAAACCACATGAAACCATATTTGTCTTTATAGATACAGTCTATCATGTTTTGAGACAAACCCTGGTTAATGGTGTAATGCCTGAACCTTAAAACGCTTTTTTGTGCATCAACGGAAATAAAAAATGAAGCCAATAAAAATAACAGAAAACTATTTAAGATATACTTCATATGAATAGAATCAATCCACCACTGTAATCCATTCCTTAACCATCTTCAAAAACAAACCGGCTTTTTGATTTGAAGAGTAGTTTATCACCGTCTTATTATATATATTTAAAATAGACGTATTTAAATATACGAATTATTGAAGATAACCGAAAAAAAATCGCACTGAATTTTCATCATATTCATAAATTCTTACACGAAAAGTGCAAAGTATTCCACAAAAAATTGCAAAACAGTTTATATCTTTTCTAACGCTTAAAGCTTTACTTTTATTACTTTATTGCATATTTGCAATGGGATATTAAAAAATTCCGAGAAAGAAGTTTTATGCCCGTCTTAAAAGATATTGTAATTATTTTCGCGCTGTCTACCCTGGTAAATTTTCTTTTCACCAGGATAAAAATCCCTACCCTTATTGGTTACCTGCTTACGGGAATAGTAGCAGGCCCTCATTTTCTTAAAATTTTCGCAGCCCCCCACCAGATAGAGCTTATGGCAGAAATAGGAGTGGTACTGCTGCTTTTCACCATCGGCATGGAGTTTTCGCTGAAACATCTGCTAAAAATAAGAAGGATTGTATTTTTAGGCGGGGTTCTGCAAATGGTGCTGACTACAATCATTATTGCTTTTATTTCAAGGTTTTACAATTTGAGCTGGTCAAGTACCGTTTTTGTCGGAATTCTTACGGCGCTCAGCAGTACAGCCGTGGTTTTAAAATTCCTGCAGGACAGGTCTGAACTAACCTCAAATTATGGCCGTACAGTGCTGGGCATCCTTATTTTTCAGGACCTGATCCTTGTACCGTTGCTCCTTTTTGTTCCTGTGCTGGGGGATGGAAGCATGGTAAATCCTGGGGAATTATATGTACTTTTATTAAAAACTTTATTTATTGTTGGACTTGTATATGCCGGCAATAAATGGCTTATTCCAAAGCTGCTCCATGCAATTGCCCTGACAAAAAACCAGGAACTTTTTTTAATGAGCATCCTTTTGATATGTCTTTCAGTTGCATTGCTCACCTCTCAGTTGGGTATGACCCTGGCTTTCGGGGCATTTTTGGCCGGCCTTATGATATCTGAATCGGAATACAGCCACAATGCATTTGGCAACCTGATCCCTTTCAAAGACACATTTACCAGCTTTTTCTTTGTTTCAATCGGAATGCTGCTTGACCTGAACTTTGTTTATGACAATATTCTTCTGGTACTTATAACTGTTATACTGGTATTAACAATAAAAACACTGGTTGCGGGCGGTACAGCATTTGTTTTGGGACATACTTTCAGGGGGACTGTACTTGTTGGGCTTGCACTTTGCCAGGTAGGCGAGTTTTCATTTATTCTGGCGAAAGAAGGAATTAAATATCACATAATCAACGATTTTTATTATCAGCTATTTTTATCGGTAGCCATCATTACCATGTCGGTTTCACCATTGATAATGATGGTATCGAGGCCGTTGGCAAACCTGGCGTTAAAATTTCCCCTGCCAAAATTCATGGTTGAAGGCCTGTTCCCCCTCAAGCAAATTGAAGTACCTGTACTTAAAGACCATATTGTATTCATCGGTAAGGATTCACGGGCACTAAGTCTTTCTATCATGGCTAAATACATGAATATTCCGTATATCTCTATAGTTTTTGACCCGGAAACTGTACGCAAAAGACAGGCAAAAGGTGAAACAGTAATCTATGGCGATGCCGTTAACGAACCTATTTTAAAGCTTGCACAAATTGACAAAGCAGAGATTGTTGTGCTCTCTATCGGCAACCTTATTACCGCTATGGCTGTTATTGAAAAAATAAGGGCGATGAACAGCTATGCTTACCTTCTCGTTCGTACCAGACAAGTAACCGATCTCGACAAACTCTACAAGATGGGGGCCAGCCAGGTAATTCCTGAAGAGTTTGAAACGGCCATTGAACTGTTTGAAAGGATACTAAAAATAAAACTTGTACCTCAAAGAGAAATCAATTCAGTAATAAGCAAAATCAGGGACGACCATTATGGTATTTTCCTTGAAAAAGAAACACAGGCAGACCTAAAAACCCTGCAAGACCTTCCGAACATTGAAATTGTTGTTTACAAACTTGATACAGGTTCACCGGTGATCGGTAAAAGCCTTATGGTAACCCAACTAAGAAGGAAATATGGCGTTACACTCATTGCAGTATTACGAAATGGCAAACTAATCGAAAATCCTGAGCCTGACCTGATATTTATGAAAGAAGATAATTTATACCTGATGGGCAAATCGGAACAAATCGCAAATGCAGTTGCCTTGTTTTCAGGCAAAGAAGAATAACAGCCCCTGTTATTTCGTGTGATCTTTACCGGCACATATTCGACATTCACCTATTTGAAGGGCTGCCCTGCCTATTATGAAAATAAAATAACACAGCGGGGTTATATATTTGTTGCATAAATTGTAAACAACAATATGGGTTCTGGATGGATAATATTATTTCTTGTGGTACTATTTCTATTGTACCTGCTGTTTTTCCCGGTATTTATAAGGCTTAATACCCGAACAAACCGCTATTATGCATGTCTCCCGGGGATAGCCGGCATAAATGTTCTTAAAAAAGAAGATGGCTGGAAATTTTATTATTTAATATTCTTCCTGAAGTTTTCTTTTAAACCCTTTAAACAGTTGCAAAATGCAGAAATAAAACATGATGATACCACCAAAACGAAACAAAGAAGAAAAAAATTGCCGGTATTTATGATCCCGAAAATGATTTCGGGGATAATATCCAACTTTAGAATTAAAAAGCTCGATTGCAGCATAGACACTGGCGATTACCCGCTTAATGCACAGCTCATCCCTGTTGCATCCTGTCTGTCTGACAGCAGGGTATCGGTCACGATAAATTTCAACAATAAAAACGAGTTGTATTTAAGTGCCACGACACGCTTGTTCGGTTTGCTCATCACATTCATCAGATTTTATATGTTTAACCGATAAATATTACAATTATGGAAACAAATTTTGAACAATTACTTGACAAATTATCCGCAAACTTAAAGGGGATAGCTACCACAGAAACTGTGCTTGGAGAAGAATTCACTCTGGGCGAATTTTCATGCCGGCCTGTAATCAAAGTAGGGCTTGGTTTTGGTGGGGGCACCGGCGAAGGTGATGACGACAGGCACCGTTTTAAAGGCAAAGGTAAAGGCGTAGGCGCAGGCGGTGGCGTGGGGGTTACCCCGGTAGGATTTCTTGTAACTAAAAGCGGCGAGATTTCATTTATCTCCTCTGACAATAAAAAAGGGCTGCAAACCGTTCTTGAAAAAGCCCCCGACCTGATTGAAAAGGTAATGGATTTGAAACAGAAAAAGGAAGGCGCCCAGGGCAAAGAAGAAAAAGAAGAAAAAAAACCAAAAGCATAAAGGGCCCCGGCTTCATACTTTGAAAAAAGAGGCTGTCCAAAAAGTTCAGAAAACGCCACAAACCTTTAATGTCTTGGTGGCTAATATAATTTAATGTAACTTTTCAGACAGCCTCTTCCTTTTTTATAAAAGGGTTGCCTGTTCTTTACTGCACCCGCTGGTCGTAGTTATAACCCATAGAATAGCTGTCGCCTTTAAGTTGTTTAATGATATTTTGTTTCACTGCATGAAAAATAACCAGGTGGATATCCTCTGCCACCTCCATATCGTTTACAGGTACATGCACCGCAATATCGGCAATATCTTTTATTTTACCCCCCTTAAAGCCACATACGGCAACTGTAACAGCGCCCACAGATTTTGCATATTCCATAGCTTTCACGACATTCACCGAGTTACCGCTACCGGAAATACCAATCACCATATCATTTTTTGTAAGAAAGCTTTTTAAAGGTTCAATAAATACCTCATCGTATGAAAGATCGTTGGAAATTGCCGAAATACCCGGAATATTGTCACTAAGGCACATAACTTTAAACCGTTTCTCGAGCTGATAGGAGATACCTTTCATAAAATCCCCGGCTATATGCGAAGCAGTAGCTGCACTGCCCCCGTTTCCGAATATATAGATGGTTTTTCCTTTCTCACGGCAACTGAAAATGGCTTGAACCATTTTATCAAGCACACCCTGGTCGATTTTTTTCAGGGTATCGGAAACCTTTTCAAAATAGATGGTATAATCAGAATTTTTCATCGGCAAAATAGATAAGTTTTGAACCGTCGCGTTCAAATGCAAAATCGAATTTTCTGCAATGTTTTAGCGAACTGGTTAGTTTTTCCTGTTTTTGTTTTTCACAATAAAAAAGCATGAACCCGCCGCCACCGGCGCCGAGCAATTTTCCGCCCGTAGCCCCGCTTTCGATCCCCGCCTTGTAAATATCATCAATCTCGTTGTTAGTTATTTGTGAGGCAAGTTTTTGTTTTAAAATCCAGTTTTCGTGAAGTATTTT
>JAFGPL010000134.1 GCA_016936215.1 Bacteroidales bacterium | reverse complement strand
GTCTTTTGCTGTGGCTCCTGCAATTGCCGACCAACTGCTCCCATCTGGTGATGAATACCACTGGTATGCAAACACACCCGTGCCACCCGCCGGGGATGTCAACTCAACAAGCGTATCGGGATAACTGTTGTAACATATCTGTTGGTTTGAACCAATCGAACCAGGTGTTAAGGTATCTGTTTGTGCATAGCCAGCATAGCCGGATATAAATACAAAAAGCAATAGGGTTAAATATTTCATCTAAAAGTGTTTTAAGGTTTCAAAACTATATATAAATAGTTACCCGGCGGAATTCATTTTGATAAGGATATTCAATTAAGTGATACGCGATAAGAATTTATACATAAAATTTTATACGCTAATTAAAAATTGGCGATAAGAACTTAAATAGTAGCTAAACTAAATGTAAACAGACAATCATAAGAATTGTTCATAACAAAAAAAGAAGTTAAAAGTGCAGCTCTTTATATAAAAAACCAAATATTTGGATTTTTATTCACAAAAAAGCAAATGATAAATTTTTAAAGAAAATTATTTGTTTTTAACAAATTCAATCAGTTGGTAATTTCTATTAAGATTTTTAATTACTTTCATCGAAGGATTTTTAGCATGGGCACGAATAACTGCAGTGTTGCTAAGAGATACGGTCGAAAGACATCTAAATCCCATTCTCCATGTGGTTTCATAGAGTATCCTGTTCATATCGTTACCAACTCCTGATCCCCGGTAAGTTTTATCAATTATCCTACCTACAAAGGCTTTTCGGGTTACAAAAAACCTTAGAAAAAAATACCCGATAATCTTTTCCTGGTCAAATGCCCCCATCATTAAGAAAGACCTTTTTGCAAACTGTTTTTTTAAAGATGTTATATCAAAATTATGAGGATGAAAATATTTCAAGTCGGCAGGATCTTGTGACTCAATCATGATATTGAGTGCTTCAAGATCATCCGAAGTTAATTTTCTGTAATGATATGGGGTAGTAAATGATTCACGAAACAAATTATACAATACCTGTTCAAGTTTTTTTGAAAATAATAAATAAAAAAAAGTATTATTCGACATTTCAATAAATGCCCACAATATTCCTAGACGATGTTTAATAAACAGCAAGATTTGCTCCATCAGACATACTTTTTTAAATCATTCTTTAATCCTTTCATCACAGGCAATTGCCATAATAGTTTACACCAGTTATGATTGCCTTCAATGAGTTCCGGACCTTTTTCTGTAACGGCAATATCCCATCCTATACTGCGATTTTTTCCTGATTGACGTGCAGCCTGCAGGGCCAATATGATAATTTCGTTCCAATAAGGAACTGAAAACCCTAATAGCCGAACACCTGAAACCGGATGTACACTGCAAGAATTTTTTGTGATATCGCTATAAACTGCCGGACCTATAATTGTCCCTGACTTAATGTCGAGAGGGGCTGCAAGATTTCCTGCGGCCATGTTGTCAACACTTGAGTTGACAGAAATTCGCAGACGGGCTGCAAGAATCTCAATACCATCGCGTTGCTTCTGTGTAATAATCCTGACAGTATTAAGCCCCGAGGGAGAAAGTTGCATTAGTTTCGAATGTTGAACAACATACTCTTCAGCCAGATCATAATGCATTCTCTTCATGTATTTTATAATATTATTGAAGATTTTGCCTGAAACAGAAAAGATTTCTACCTGTGCTCCAACCTGTCCCATCGAATTTTTTAGTACAATTTTATCATTTGGTGTTCTATAAAGCTGTTTTAGATAATCAGGATATTTAATAAGCTGATTAATTGCAAAATATTTTCTGTGAATCAGATCATTAAAATGTTCAAGAAATAATATCTTGTCCTCCAGAATCCTTCTGTCAGGAACCGGATTCATCAATTTTTGAAATTCATACATGAAGCCTGTGCCTGCATATTCCGCACGTTGCTCTTTGTTTAGTTTATAAAACCGAAAATAATAATAATCTATCGGAGATATATTATAATACCTTGCTGACCTGATGCAATCAAACATTTGGCTTACCCTTCCTTTGCCCCCGTCAGTAACAGCAAAATTCATGAATCTTATGAACTTACGCCAATCTGTTTTAATAAGATAATAGGGTATATAACCAATTCTTTTTAACATAATAAAAGTTTAGTTCAGTTGTAAATATAACTCTAAATACTTCCTGGCATTTTCGGAAGTATATTTTTTTGAAGCCAGAATTGACCCCTTTCTCATCTCAGAGTCTATTTCAGGTGAATTCTTGAGCTGCCTGATAAATTCTGCCATTTTATGTAGTTCATTGGCTGGAAAATTCCGACCATTCTGATGCACATCAAGTAACCTTGCAAGCTCCGAATCCGAAGCTCCAATGCCCATTATCGGCGAACCTACTTTCAGAAGGTTATATACTTTACTTGGCACACTCATAGCAGGTGCTCTGTCATCTAACGTAACTACAGAAAGATCGGCAGCAGAGAGTGAATAAATTATCTTATCATCTGACTGGAAAGGCATTGTTATACAATTACTTAGACCATATGTTTTAATAAGGCTTTTAATATACTCAAGACGCTCACCCCTTCCAATTATGAGAAACACAATATCTTTTTCAAAAGCCAAAATCCGGGCAAGTTCTACAACTATTTCAACCCTGTGCGAAAATCCGATGTTTCCCGAATATTCCACTAAAAAATAACTGTTTAATTTATTTTCAAGAAGAAAAGGATTATTGTCTTTACTGGGCAGATTGTCAAAAGTAAGTCCCGACCAGTTGGGGATTACGGCAATATCATTTTCCCCTGTGTATTTCTTAAGCTGCATCTTCATTCCATCACTAAGGGTATATATACGATATGCATTTTTAAGTATTTTAATGTTTACTGATGACCAAATCCTGTAAATTATATTGCCTTCTTTTATGTTTAATATTTTAAGGGCTTCGGGATAGATATCGTAAAAAAGCACTGAGAATTTTCTTCGTTTCAATAAATAACCCATCAAGTATGCAGTTGGCGGCAATGTGGTAAAAAACACTTCATATTTCCTGTACCGGGTTACAAGCAGGCAAAAGATTTGTATTGTGCCAATGAACCACGAATATGCTTTCTTAATCATTCCTCCCCTGTTGTACCTTATAATTTTTGATATCCCTACCCTGTTATCAATTTCAATATCCTGTATTCGAATACTGCCGGCAATCAGCGCCACTTTGTCAAATAATGATACAAATTCATTAATAATATCAATTGTAAGATATCCTGTTGCCTGATTCACAAATACAATTTTTCTATCCACATGGGCTATATTTTGATTTTGTAGTTTCATTGATTAAAAAATCTTATCTGAAAATTTTCATGAAGCCAATGGCTGCTTTTTTAACTCGTTCGTGATATTCTTCATAAAAGATATCAGAGAGGTTTCGTTCGGGGTAATGAGCCAATATTGCAACAAGCTCCTCAGGCTTTAAAGGATCGAAATATACCCCGTCAGGTCCTAATTGCTCAATATTAACAGGGAGATTAGAGGCTACAACCGGTACCTGCAAAGAGATGGCGTCTTCGATTACTGTACTCCACCCTTCAAATAAACTTGGCTGAATAACTGCCTGAGAATGCTTCATCAATAATAATTGGTCGTTTCTTGAGATTACACCAAGAAACCTAATATTTTCGTGAAGGTTATCCTTTTCAATTATCCTATGAAGTTCCTCCATATAGGGGGACTGGGCTGCATCGGGCAGTTTGCCGGTCATTACAAGAAACAGGTTTATTCCTTCTTTTTTTAATGCCGCTGATGCCTGCAAGATAACTTTGTGGTTTTTGTGTTTATGAAATTGGTTTGAGATCATAAAATATTTATCAGGAAGTTTATATTTCTGCTTCAATTCAGGAATTCTTTCTGAATCAAGCCAATCAACAATAGATACAAAATGAAAAATATGCATCTTAAGGTCACTCCTGATTTTAAAAAAACGTTTAAAATCATATGCAACAGCATTGCTTGAAATAACAAGATCATCAGAATGCCTCAATATAAGTTTGATCCTTGCATCTCTTTCAAGTCTTTTTTTCACTGAGAAAAACTCAGGGTAATATTTATGCTGAAGATCTGCATACCACGAAACCAGTTTAACATTTTTCACTGCTTTGACCGGATAATCGTGCAAAGGATAAAGCGCATCGAGATTATAACTATTCAGGATAGCATCAATAAACATATTCCTGCCGGTAATCCATGATTTTAAATATCCAGAAGTGATTGTCGGAAAGGTCCATTCAAATGCATTGAGATATGGATAATTTAATTCGCTCAGAAATTTTTTCAGGTCTGGCCGATAGAAAAGGAAAATCTCAGGCTTTTCTTCATCGTCAAGAAAATCAAGCATTTTTATCACATTGAGGATATAAATAATCCCTCCCATCCATTTGAAACTGAAATTGTAGATAATCCCTAGTTTAAACCTTTCTTTCTTCATTTGAAAAATACTTTATTATCAGAATATTTCTATTTTCCCCAGCTTTTAACCAAATCCCTGATACCATCGTCAATACTCCATTTCGGCTCCCATCCGGTTTTGTTTTTGAGCTTGGAGATATCGGCCAGCAGGTGCATTCTTTCCACTTTTCTTATTCTCTCAGGTGCTACCTCTATATGTATTTTTTCATTCAGTTGTTTTTCAAATGCCTCAACTATTTCCGTAACAGAGTATTCGATATTCCTGCCAAGGTTATATATTTCAAACCCGGAGTGCTTTAAGTCAATAAGCATCCGCACAGCCTCTGCCATATCATAGGTATGAATGAAATCGCGTTTGGGCGTAAGGTTACCGAGTTGGATTGTACGTTTTCCTTCACGCAACTGCTTTTCTATCTCCGGAATCAGATGCGGATTGGTCTCGTTTGGTCCAAATGCATTAAAAAAACGACAAACGATAGTATCTATACCTGTTTCCAGAAAGAATTTAGAACATAATTCTTCCCCTGTTAATTTGCTGAGGCCATAAATATCAAGGGGCAACAATTGATGGGTTTCCTTTACTGCTATATCAGAAATGGGATAAACTGCCGCAGTTGAAGCAAAAAAGAGCTTTTTAAGGTCTTTATTATGCTTAGCTGACTTTAATATGTTCATTGTGCCCCGAATATTTATTTCTGCAGCTTCAAAGGGATGTGCATTACAATATGGAATAAAATGCACTGCTGCAAGATGAATGATAACTTCGGGATGAATTTCATGCATTAGTTTGTGAATTAAGCTTTCATCCCTAATATCAGCCGGAAAAAAGTGATCATCAGGTATATGAATAAAATCACGGTTACCGAATGAAAGATTATCAATTACAAAAATTTCGTGGCCTGCATTTTTCAAAACCGGTATAACAGCTGAGCCAATAAATCCGGCACCGCCGGTAACTATAGTTCTCATAAAGATTTATGGTTGGTTAATAAAATTGTTCAATTAATAAATTGCGATTTTATAAAAAAACTCAAGGTATTTTGGAGCAATAACCCCCAGGTCATTTTTCTGTTTTACTTTTAATGCATTTTTACCCAACCTGTTCCTTAGTTCAGGCTGATCAACAAGCATTTGTAATCTTCCGGTAAAATTGTCGGTATCTCCTACTTCAACAAGAAATCCATCAGTTCCCTCACTGATAATATCAGACGGCCCGGCTTCGCAGTTAAAGCTTACTGCAGGAAGCCCATTGGCCATTGCCTCTATCAAGGCATTGGGATAACCTTCGATAACAGAAGAAAATGCAAATATTTTGCTCTTCGAAAGATGGTAATCCACATCCTGCTGATAACCTGTAAAAATGACATTGTCGCGTATCCCGAGATTTTCTGCTAATTGTTCTAACTCGGTTTTTTTCGGCCCGTCACCAACGATAACAAGTTTCCACCCAAGTGCATTTATTCTTGAAAATGATTGAATAAGATAATGTTGCCCCTTTTCAAATGAACAATGCCCGATGTTGATGATAAGGTTTTCTCTTTCATGACCATATTCCCTGATTTCTCTCAGGAAATTCGGTATTACAATCACAGGACATTTGTATCTTCTAATATATATTTCTGCTGCTCTTGAAGTTTGTGCAATGATGCCATCTACCCTGCTTTTTAAAAATCTATGTGAGATTTTATATGCCTTATTTAAAATCCGGTTTCCAGGAAAACGAATTCTTGACGGACTCGACCTTAATGACATAACAACCTTAGTTTTAAGCCCAAGACTTGCAAATAAGGTAAAAGCAACATATCCCAGGGCAAATATTACGTTCGGTTTTAATTTTTTGAACTGAGACCTTAAAAATGAGAGCAAGTAAAAAATATATAAATATTTGCCAAGTTTGTTTCTCGGTATATCCGGCTCAATAACAGCTACATTGGGATGAAGGTCATAAAATCTTTCTTTTTTATACATTAGTACAAGGGTTGCATCTCCTCCGGTTCCTGCAATATAGTTAGCAAGTTCTGCCGCCGTTCTTTCAGTACCTCCACATGTTAACTTAGGTAATACGATTACTATCTTAAAATCTGAAGATTTCATATAAACCCTAATAATCTTTTTTATATAATAAGCCTGAAAAGCAGTGAGTTATTTCAGTTCAGAACAGAAGTTATGGCATGAGCAACCATTCTTGGATTGATACTCATTGAGAGTTCCCTGCTTCTTAATGCAAAATCAAAAAGTTGCTGATCTGGCATGGCGATAATTTTTTCAATTGCACTTTTTAATTCATCAACAGAATTTGGATTAATAACCAATCCATTGTAATTGTTAATTACAAAATGAGGTGTTGCACCACAAACACCGGTAACAATAAGAGGCATCCCGGCGGCTGCAAACTCGTGTATCACTAATGCCCATGGTTCAAATACCGAAGGCAAAATAAAACATGATGAACAAGCTGCAAGTTCACCTAACTCTTTCTGGTTCATAAAATTATGAATGATAACATCTTTGGGATAATTAAACTTATTTTTCAAAGGCCCGTTACCAACCAATGTCAAGGTAGCGCCTCTCTTATCAATGATTGAATTCCATGCTTCAAGCAGAATGTCTAATCCTTTTACTTTTGCAAACCGGCCGGCAAATAAAAATTTTCTGGGATGTTTAAATCTCTCCTCCTTGATTGCAATATTCATAAACACCTCATTATTTGCAGAATATAACGGCCATAATATTTTTTCATTGCCAAAACCTAACTTCTTGGCATATTCAAACTGCCGCATTCCAGCAACAAGCATATGTGAAAAAAAACGTTTGTGACGAAACCATGAAGTAAATACATTAAACCATTGTCTTCCCCCTTTCCATTGTGAATCGCAACCCGATATTACAGGAATATTTTTTCTTTTCCTGAGCAATATGCAAACATAATTATATTTGGCATTTGTCCGGTCGCTAACATATACCATTCCCGGATTAAGCGAAAGTGCCAGCTCAGCCAGCTGCTTTTTGCTATATTTCTCATTAGAATCAAATGTTACGTTTTCAATTGCTGGTGGGACATATGGTGTTAATTTTTTCTTTGTATCGTGTATCACTGTTATTCCAAACCCTTGTTTTGTTATCTCTTCCAAAACAGCAATGTTATAGGGCATAATTTCGCGGTATAAATAGAGAATCTGCTTCATGTTAAATTTAAAATCACTTTTTATAAAACCATTTTAACCATCCAGCCATAGGGATTAAACTTACCTTCATGCCAGGAAAGGTCTTTTTCCCAATATCCGGTGCAGAGATCATATCCTTCAGGAGAAAATCCAAAACTTATTTCGACAATTAACGGCTCACCGTCTTTATACACATAATCAAATGCAATACACTGTGTGTTAAGTTTTTCGGCAATATCAAACGATAGTTTTATGGTTTTTTCATCAAAATATTCTTTATCGTAAAGTATGAATCCACTGCCAGAAGCACGAAAATCGTTTTGCCTGACAAGACGCTTAATTGCAAAAGCCTTATTATCAACAACAACTACACGTATATCATGATCATTCCCTGGAATAAAATCCTGAAAATATGCATATCCGATTTCTCTGCCCGTTACCCTGGCATATCTTGTAGTATAAAAAATCCGGATGATTCCTTTTATTACATCCCAAACTGAAGCTTTGCCAAGACGGTATTTCCTTAATCTCTCTTTAAGGTTGTTCAAGGCATCGTATTGTTTAAACCCCCTTCCGAATGCTTTTTTTATTAACCAGCGTGATTTTCGTTCTGTTTTTACAAGAATTACATTGTCCGAACCGGCACCATTGCGTAGCTTAAAAACTTTCGGATAACTGGTTTTATGTGCCCACTGTAAAGCTTCACTCCTGCTGTAAAAAACATAAGACGGTGCAAGCGGGGCATTGATGGCTTCGAGCAAATATTTCTGGGCAACTTTGTCGTCGAAATGCCATGAAGTATTATAATCGGGGAACACCTTCAAGCCTGCAGCCTGCAAAGAGAATAAAAGCTGTTTCGCAAATTTGCTGTCTTTTGAGCTTTTATGATTAAAATGCCACATCAGGGCACTGCAGTCCAATAATTGTTGAATTATATCGCTGCCGTAACAATCTACCAATTTGTAACTGATGCTTTCAGCCTGACAATATGCTATCCAGCGATCGCTGAAAAATCCTTTAGAATCGTGTATTCCAATTTTCATATTTTCCATCTATATATACATTTGCCCATATCTCGAAAGAAACAATAACCCATAAAGCTTCGAGCTGGTTGTATCGCAGGTTTTCGATATCCGATAGCCATTGTGTTGCCAGATTATGGTTAAATAAACCCCTTTGCCGCATAAGTGGTAAAATTTTATCCTTAAGATATTCGATGAACCTCGGATTTGAAAAGAATTCCCTTACCGGTATGCCGAACCCCATTTTATTACGAAATGCGAATTCGTTTCCGAAAAGCTCTGCTGTTACCTTTTTCAGAAGATACTTTTCTGTATTATATCCTTCAGGGCTTTTTCTTATCTGAAGCAGCTTTTCAGGAATTCTGAATGAGTTTTCAACCACTTCATTATCAAGGAAGGGCACCCTGTTTTCGATTGTATGGGCCATAGACATTTTGTCCTGTCTGATGAGCAGGTCGGGCAGGTACGAATACATTTCGTATTTTACCTGTCTGTCAAACGATGAGCCGGATATTGTGCGGTATAATTCCAGACGCTCGTTAACTGCACGTTTGAAAATAAAATCTTTTCTTAGTTTGTGTGCCAGACCAGGTGTCATGAATGCTGTTGCCATTACAGCCCTGTATTCGTTGTTCAGGTATTTAATGAATCCCAAAGGTTCTTTAAGTCCCTTTTTTACTTCATGCAAAAATCTCCTGCTCTGAAAAGGATAGGTTATTTCATAAAACCTGCTGTAACCTCCAAAAACTTCATCGGCACCCTCGCCGCTAAGTAATACAGTAACATGTTCTTTTGCCTGTTGTGATAGTTTATAAATTGCAACTGTATTCGGGTGATTGATTGGGGCTTCAAGATGCCAGGCTGCTTTCTCAATATGATCGAAATAATAATCCGAGTCTAACAGAAACTTATGTGATGTAATTCCCAGTTCACATGTTACTCTGTTTATATATTGTTCTTCATTGAATCGTTTGTCATTAAAGATTATGGAGACAGCCTCGAAGTTCCCTCTTTGATGATTATTGTTTGCAAACCAGGTTACCAGTGATGAATCTATTCCCCCGGATAACTGGCAACCCAGTTTCACATCACTCATAAGCTGACGCCGGACACTTTTGCTTAACCACTCTTTCAGTTCCTCACGATAATAATTTATATCTGCCGATGAATTATTTTCCCGCCTGTAATTGTTTAAGTTAAAAAAGCATTGTTTTTGTAAACCCTCATTATAGGCATAGGTAAGGTAATACCCTGGTTTAAGAACCTGAATATCTTTAAATAGGGTATCATTTAAATTATTACGAAAGATCATAAATTCATCCAGGTGCTTTTCTTCAATTCTGAACGTGAACCGGGGTAAATACCCAAAACTTTTGAGTTCTGACGAGAATGCCAGAATGTCTTTATTATAAATATAATACAGTGGTTTAATCCCAAACCTGTCGCGTGCAAGAAATATTTTTCTTAGCTTTAAATCAACCACGGCGATGGCAAACATCCCATTCAACCTTTCCAGCATGCCATCTATACCATACTTAAGATACAAAGCAAGTACAATCTCTGTATCAGTGGTGCTTTTAAAATGATAACCCCATGCAGCTAATTCATCTGTATGGTCGAAAGCATTGTATATTTCACCATTTAAAGTCAGAAAAACTTTGCCATCAGGGCTAACCATAGGCTGGTGTCCGTTTTGGGACAGGTCAAGGATGCTTAAGCGGTTAAACCCTAAAATACCGTTATAATCATTTTCTATCCGGCTCAATTCATTTGCGGGTAACTCAGCAGATGTGCCTTTTTTAAGGTTAAATACTCTTATTCCTGAATCGTCTGGCCCGCGGTGTTTTTGCACACGCAGCATTTTTAAGACCGTTTCGGTAGACTGAACAGGTTCGTCATTTAGGTTTATATATCCTGTAATACCGCACATTTGTAGTCAATTAGAAAAAAGGGCTAAAATTAAAAATCACAAAGTAAGTCAATGCCGACAGACATATTTACTCTTTTTTTTAAAATGTTGTATTAATATTTCACTCGTATTTTTTAAGTATTCTGATCAAAACTTCGCGATGTGCCTCACACCTTAAAAGATTCAACAGCAATAGTCTTTTTTTTCTTGTCATAAGGTTTGGCAAAAATCCTCTCAGCCTTAATGCCGTATATATCTTACCAAAATATGGTTCGATATAGGCGTCATACATAGGTGTAATTTTTTTAGTGTATTTTTCAAACTCTTTTTCAAGAATTGTATCATCTGCAATGATATTATTTCTGTGTTCAATATCTTTAAAAAACTCTGCCCTTTCTCTTTCACTCATATGAAAAACCCCGGGCAACTCATTACCCTGTTTTAATGGAATAATCTCAAAACTGATTTTATCTTCAAGAAATAATCGCACAATATACCCCTTATTCCAGTTGGAATTAAATCTTCCGGGCCAGTCGTAGATAAAATTTCCTAAGCCGTAAAAGACAGGATTACCTTTATATACCTCGTATCCGCTAAAGCAATGGGTATGATGGGATATAACAGCATCTGCCCCTACGTCAATAAAAAATCTGTATAGTGATTTGATACGTGGTGATGGCAGGTGATAGAACTCATTCCCGCCATGAGCAAAAACAATTACATAATCGTATTTTTCTTTTGCATCACTAATATCATAGAATGCATTAACAGGATTGAGCGGATTAGCCTGAAAAGTATTATCTGGACAGGAAAGAAACTCATGTTCGGCCATATTTATTATTGCAACCTTTTTATCACTGATGTCAAAAATAAACGGTATTCTTGCATCGTTGATATCCTTTCCTGCACCAACCGTATCAATACCATTGTCATGGCAAAGTTTCATTGTCTCAATTGCTCCTTCTGCCCCGAAATCCATTATATGGTTATTTGCAAGGGCTGCCAGTCGAATGTTTAAAAATTTCAAAAGCCCGATGCAGCCCGGATCAGCTTTTTGATGTGGCCCAGTTTTTTTTCTTCCATTTTTGCGCGTTGTCAGCGGGCATTCAAGATCGGTAACTATTAAATCGTTACCTTTTAATACATCTTCAAAATCATTAATCACTGATTTGTAATCCGATTTCAAAACTAGTTCTTCAATCCTGTTATGAGGGCATAAATCCCCGGTAAAAATGATTTTTATTGGTCCTGAATTCATAAAAGTACATTTGAAATTATAACATAACTATTCAACACATATGTTATTTGATAAGACATCGAATCCATTGTAATTTTAATTACTTGTTTAAAAGTTACCTCATGATGCCTTTGAATTCCCGGCAACCAAGTCACCTAATTTGTCGGAAGCCACAAAAACAACCTCTGGCCAGTGACTGAGTATTTGTTTAATAAGTGTACCCAATAAATTAAGGTTATCTGCCCTGTTTCTTTCCTCCAAACCTCCAATATAATTGATTCTGTGAGTACTTATTATTGCCGGTTTATTCCAATAAAAAGCGGTCTTTATCCTCCTTAGGCAATCGTCAACCGGATCAGCTAATTTTGTTAGTGATGGCTCAAAAAAACAATTCCGTATAAGGTAGAGTTGATCCATAGAATTTTTTTGTCCCAGGTAATGATATTTTTTCTTGTAATTACCATAGGTACCGGTAGGTACCGATTGTATCGCCAGACCTTGTATATATCTTACACCACCCGCATAAAGAACTTTTTCAACCTCTGTATTCCAGGTATAGCAAGGCGGTATAAACGATTTGGACCTGTATCCGAAAAGTTGCTCAAAATCATCCAATCCCTCTGCCAGACTTTCATTCATAACAGCCAAATCATCCGGGGAGTTATAATCGAGGACTTCCATGAAATTATAATCACCCTCACCCGAAAAGGTTGTTTCATTGTCAAATGTGAACATTATTTCAGGAGTTCTTTTTTTTAAGGCGTCCATCCATCTGACAATATTGACATGTTCCCTGCCGTGAAACTGGGGATGAAATATACCTTTATTATCTCCTTGTTTCCAGAGCAATACAACCTGATCGCGATTTGGATACCTTTTAAGTGTTTCATTTACCGGCTCATAATAATACCTGGTAAATTCAGACTGTTTGATTTTCTTAAAGTCGGGATTCCCAACCACACAGTTTGCAGTAAATACCGGTGGATTTCCATCTGAACCGCGAAAAGTGTTCAATACCCCGAAAAGCATCTCAAGGTCTTCATTACTCTCAAGCATATCAAGTCTGTTATAGTCACTTCCGGATAAATCAAATCCTCTTGAAAGGAATTTTTTATAGACTTCGATTGAGGGGATGCGGATACTGCCCCAGTCGTCACTTTCAAAAACGACTATGCGCTTTTTGGTACGCCAGCCGGGTATGTTCAGTATATTTCGGGCAACACCCGACTTTAATCTGGTTAGCATGTTACTCATTTTATATAACTTCTCCTAATTCGGCAGTTGTGACAAATTCAGCATCCGGCCAATTTTTCATTATATTTTTCAACAGCATTTTTAAGGTATTTAAACCATTATCCCGATTTTGTTCTGAAAGCGCACCGACATAATTGACCCTGTGTGAACTGATAATGGCCGGTTTACGCCATCGAAAAGCACATGAAATCTCATAAAGACATGAATCAACCCAATCAGTGCCCGGTTGTGACGGTTCGAATAAGCAGTTACGTGTAATATAGCGAATGCCTGAGCGACTTTTCTGCCCAAAATAATGATAGTGCTTTTCCCATTTTTTACTGCCAAGGGGTTCCATTCGCAGCTTAGGCACCGAAATAAACTTTATTCCGCTTGATCCGCAAACAGGTTCCAGTTCATTGCTAAACGGCCCGTTGGGAGGTACAAAATATTGTGGCTTATAGCCAAAAATATCATGAAATAAACTCACCCCTGAAGCAATAATTTCTTTATGATAATTAATGTCAGCTTTATCAAAATAATCAAAGGCAGCCTGAAATTCAACTCCAACCTCCGGATCATTTGCAGTGGATAATCCCCAGAAACCCCGGCTAAATGCTTTAAGGGTTTTTTCGTGACCTGCAGATAAGGCCATCATCCAGACTTTCACATTCAGATGTTCACGACCATGAAACTGAGGCACAAAAAGTCTTCTACTTATCCCTTCCTTCCATAATTTAAATGAGTTTTCACAGTTTTTAGTTTTCTTAAGCGTTTCGGTAAAGGGTTCATAAAAATATTCCGTAAATCCTGATTCTTCAATTTTTTTAAAATCAGGATTTGCCACTACAGCAACCGGCGTCATAACGGCAGGGTTATTTGCACTGTCCCTTACAGAAGACAATGTTTCAAACAGCATTGAAATATCCTGTGAAGTTGCAAACGTATCGTATTTATTAAACCTGTAACCATCGTCGGCAGAAAAATCGAACCCTTCGCTTACAAGGCTGTCATATACTTCTTTAGAAGGCATTCTTATGCTACCCCAATCATCAGATTCTAAAATAACAAGGTGACGTTTGATGTTCAAACCAGGAATGTTGGACAGGTTTTTTAAAAAAGATTTCTTTATAGCGTTCCTATTCATTTAGAATAACAATTATATCAAAACAGCAGTTCAGCCAGAGAAATTGGCACAAAAAAGGGTAGTCCCATTCCGGGGGCAAAAATCAGTGCATTAATGGTTCCTGAGCCTATCCTAAATGTAATTACTGCATGTAAAAACATTGGCAATATTCCCAACCATGTTAGAAAATGAAGTTTCTGACCGGGCAGTTTTATGAAGAAAAAAAACACATAAGCAGTTGCAAAGATTAAAAACAGAATTTGAAACCGTCCGCCAAAAGATGGAATTGCCTTGCCAAAATTAACCAGTGAAAGAAACAGAAGCAAAAAACTGAAAAGGTTTTGCTCGTGCTTTTCTTTCATGAGGTTTCGATATTTTAACTGAATGATTACAATGGTTAAAATCAGGAAATAAAAAACCAGGTTATTGCCTATTTGCATAAACCATGCAGCCTGTTCGTTTGACTCCTGAACTCCAAGGATATACTGTTCATTTGAATATCCTTCATAACGGTCTTGCAATGCTCCCCCCAACCTCATTGAGATAAGCCTGAAAGTAGGAGCAAGTAGCTGCGGCAAAACAAATGATGCCAGGGCCAAAGGCAGATAAATGACATTCCGGTTACCGGCCAAAAAGTAAATAAATAAAACTGCATTGGCAGAGAGAAAACTCCAGTGAACAAGTGAAGATGCAAGGGCAAGCAACAAAAATGCAGATTTTCTATAAACAATAACGTGATATGCACCATAGAAAAAAATCCAGGCTGCTGTCCACATCCTTACTCCACTTATTGAAGTAATCGGTAATACCATCACAAAATAGGCAAGGAAAATCATACCATTCCATCCGGGATGTTCTCTGAACTTTTCATAAAGTAAATTGATGGATTTAATATAAAAAAATCCGAACAGTCCGGCCCAAACTGCAAAATAAATACCTGTATAATCTGTGAACCTCGAAATAACAAAAGAGATGAAAGGCTCAACGATATCAATTGAGGTATCGGTCGCATAGATACCTGTTACAATTTTAAAAAAGTCAGAAAAAGGAAGCAGGGCATTTGCCTTGAGGCTTAATGCATAGCGGTATGCATCCACTGCCTGATTGTCGTTAACAAATGTAAATCCATAATAAATCAGAAACATATAAACAATTATTCTCGACTCTTTCCGGGCATAATTCTTTAGTGCTAATAAAAATGCAAGAAAAGGCCACAAAATAAATAAAATCAGATAGTTTCTGGCATTTGCATTATCTAACTGCAATGTATGCGCCTCAGGATATTTATTTATTGCTGTTTTCAATTTTTATCAGATCAAGAAATTTTTTCGAAACATTTCTGATGTGGTATCGTTCCGGTTCGGGCAATTTCATTTTTTCACTATAATCTTTATTCAGAAATGCCCTGAAGTTTTCAGGGATAAATTGTATATTAATATTTAAAACCGGACGATTTGTCAAAGCATAATCAATTAGCTTGCTTGGCACATTTAACGAGGTATTGTTGTCGAAATTAATTAAAAAATCCATGTTAGAAAGAACTTTCAGCAACTCATCCCTGGGGATATATTCATAAACATATAATTTCCCTTTAAGAATCTCCTTGTATTTACCAAGCATCTCAGGCTGATTGGTATAAACGTGAAATTTGAATGGTTGTTCAATTGTTGAAAGATACTGTAATAATTGTCCCGGGTCACGAATACCCTGCAAAAAACCACCTGCATATGCAAATTCCGGGACTGCATGATTAATATGCTTGTTACCATTGATGTTCAGGTCAAAATTGAATCCCTGGGGTATGATCCTTATTTTATGATGAAATTCAGGATAATATGCCGGTATCGCACTTTCAACCGGAATAGAAATATAATCAGCTTTTCTGCAAAACCATTTTTCAAGGTAAGCGAAATAGAATAGCTTTTTAAAAGAGTCCAGTACGTCACCCATATACGGATCGCCGCAATCAGCTACCCATGTATCAGCTATTTTGTGATTCCTGGTCCTTGACCAGGCCACTCCCCAATGAACGGGGAAAGGCACAGCGAATGATATCATCAGGTTAAAACTATTTTCTTTTTTCAGATATCTTTTAATCTTAAACATATCTTCAATGGCAGGATACTCGAACAAGATTAACAAAAGCCTAGAAATAATCCTTCCAATCACAGAAAATGGTTTATGTTTGAAATCCGGAATTTTA
This sequence comes from Bacteroidales bacterium, assembly GCA_016936215.1. Lineage (GTDB taxonomy): Bacteria > Bacteroidota > Bacteroidia > Bacteroidales > UBA10428 > JAFGPL01. The sequence goes on along the minus strand of JAFGPL010000134.1, from coordinate 38,128 downwards.
GGAAACCGGGATTTTCCCAACATTCTAAGCTTAATATCATGTTCTTTCAGAAAGCCTGTGTAATCATGGTCCCTTAATTTGGTATATACAACAACCTTATGTCCCTGCCTGCAAAACTCTTTTGCAAGTTCGGTCGCCCTGAAACTTCGCGGGGAGATTTCCGGATAAAATGCATTGGTAACTAACAATATTTTTTTCTTATCCTGACTGTCCATGTAAAACGAGATTAATTACCATTCTTTATTGCAATTTTCATTTCTTATGAAATAATATTAAAATGGAGAAAATTATTGGAAATAATTACTGATTGCATCCTTTAAAGTGTTGATTACCTGTTTTTCTTCCATGGTCTTTTTAAGGATTGCCCTGTTTTGTTCAATCTCCTGCAAAGAAAGGTTTTCAAGCACTGAAGGATTGTCTTTGTTCAGGTCTTTCCCGATGGAGAAAACGATGATCCCAATACGTTTTAAATAATGATAGACAGAATTCGATTCATTAAGATAAACCCTGCTTCCCAGCCATAACATCATAAATATATTGCCAAGTGCCTGTTGCCGGTAATGATTCATAATTACAATGCCGCAACGGAGCATCACATTGATGTATGATTGTAAGGGTATGAAATTGCGTAATGATTCAAAATTCCCATTATAAATCTCATTACCTTTTGCTTGAATATAATCTGCATATTCAGAATCACCATAACTTAACGGCACAATAATTTTTCTGTTTTCAATTCCAATTTCACTCAAAAAACTGAATGCTTCAAGATGATTACAGGTAAACGATGCCGAGTTCCCGACTAGAATATCATTTCCATAAACGACAGATGTTTCATGACCTTTTAGAATATACTCCAGCGGATAATATGTAAAAGGAATAAAATTACAGTTTTCCTGAATCAGTTTCTTATCTTTGAAAAGATTAAATTCCTCTACATATGGCACACAGAAATATTGCAGCTCAGATGCGGCCATTTTTGCAGCATCTTTAATCGTTGCCGGGTTAAATCTAACCATCTTTCCAATAATTTTTTTCAGTTTTTCCCGATACTTTTCCTCTTTTTCAGGCAGCAATATAGCTGAAGTCAAAGGTCCTTTCAGTCTTCTTTCGGAAAAATTCTCTTCGGTATATAATTCAGCGCCCCACAATATTCCGATAAACTTATCCCTTTCTTTGGATTGTAAGAAAACTGTGCTGTTTATTTCTGTGATGCCATGTAATACAACACATCTGTAATTTTTAGTCTTACCGGCAAGCATCTTTATCAAACCTTTGCCAAAAGGCACCAGTTCAATATTGTTTCCTTTCTCAACATAAGTTAAATAACCTTTAAACCTTGGGTGTGGAATCAGAAAGTGATTGCATCCGGGAAAAGCTTTTTCAAAAATATAATTTGCTGCATTAATAAACTTTTCATCAGAAGCAATATGTAAAATTGAAATTTTATTTTCACCCATTTTATTTCAATGTAATGGTCTTTATTATATTATCAATATCCTGTTCTTCAAGTTCGTAATATAGAGGCAGACGTACCAGGTTATCTGTATAAAAATCTGAATTTTCTAATTTTCTGTCACCATGAATATCTTTATAATAATTGCTTTTATGAAGGCTCAAATAATGAAAAACAGCAAGAATATCATTGTCTTTCAACCTTTTAATCAAGTCACTCCTTTGGCCGGCAGTTTTACAAACCAGGTAAAACATATGTCCGTTATTTGTTGCATAATCAGGTATAAACGGCAATCTTACGCCATTTTTCCCTGCCCATTCAGATAATCCATTATAATATTTCTCCCATATCTTTTTCCTTTTTGTTTGTATGTTTTCAAGGTTTTCGAGTTGGGCCCATAAATAGGCAGCAATAATTTCGGAAGGAAGAAATGAAGAACCCGTATCAACCCAACCATATTTATTGACTTCACCCCTGAAGAATTCTGCCCGGTTCGTACCTTTCTCCCATATTATTTCAGACCTTCTGATAAAACGCTCATCATTAATAGCTAACAGACCTCCCTCACCCGCATTGATATTTTTGGTTTCATGAAAAGAAAATGCTGCCATATGACCAATGCTGCCCAAAGCCTTCCCCTTGTATGCAGAATCAATAGCCTGTGCAGCATCTTCAATTACAAGCAGGTTGTATTTTGAGGCTATATCCATTATCTTGTCCATATTGCAGGCAACACCTGCATAATGCACTGGAACAATAGCTTTGGTCTTTGAAGAAATTAATTCCTCGATTTTATTCTCATCAATACCCGGGTGATCATTCCGACTATCGGCAAAGATTATTTTTGCTCCTTGTCTTACAAATGCAATCGCAGTGGAAACAAAAGTATATGAAGGCATAATAACTTCATCACCGGTTTTTATTTCTGCCAGAATTGCACACATTTCAAGGGCATCTGTGCAAGAGGTGGTAAGAAGCGCTTTCTTGAATCCATAATGTTCTTCAAAAAGGCGCTGACACTTTTTTGTAAACAAACCATTCCCTGAAATTTTTCCGGAATATACGGCCTGGTAAATGTAGTGCATCTCTTTTCCTGTAAGATAGGGTTTATTGAAAGGTATCATAGTAAAATTTAAATTTTTGTTTCCATTATTTTAGATTTGCCAGAAGTGATAGATATTAACGATGCTTTCTATTTCAAAATTACATTTCTTATATAGGTTACATGCAGGGGTATTCTGTAATTGAGTCACAACTTTTATTTCAGAAAAATTCATTTCGTATGCAAGGTTATCGGCAAACCTTATCAAATCGGTTCCAATTCCTTGTCCTCCGAATTTTTTATTAACTGCAACCAAACCAATATCAGCATGTTGATTTTTTTCACCCAGGGTAGTCAAACCGGTTATATAGCCATCGTTTACAGCAACCAGGGTCTTAAAAGCAATTTTTTTATTTAGGGAGTTAATCAGCCATTCACGATACAATCTCTCGTATTCAGAATTCTTGAAATTGCTGTCTTTCCTGAACCGTGAAAACAAGCCGGCCTCCAAGGCAAGTTCAATCAGGTTTTCATCAGGTTCAGAATCTTCGAATTCCAATATTTTATTTTTGAATTCATTGTGAGGCTGGCTTCTCTTGGAAAAAAGAGTTTTCCGGTCAACAAGAATCCCTCCCAATTCTTCAATAATCTTGTTTAGCACCAAATCATCCGGAAGAACAATGAAATAAGTCAAACGAATTTTTTTTGCTTTTATCTCGTATATAATATTGTCAATAATATTAATACCAAGATTGTCAAAGCTTACCTGTGCTATCTGATATCCAAAAAATTGAGTATCCCAGCTTAGTGTTATTAGTTTATTTTTTTCAATGATGGCCATAAAGTTCTTTAATTCCAGGATGATAGTTCAATTTATGGGCTATTTGTTTCATATATATCCGTATCAAGGCTTGCGGGCAAAACTCAGATAGAGGATTCTATTGCCACACGACTTTATGGACAGACACTAATTAGTGACTTCTTGAAGTTTATCAAACTAAAATCAGTTATGCTCTGCATTGCTTTGCCTCAATATTTTTTTAATTTTTTGTTTTATCATTTTAAGCCATGCATTTACCGGAAAAAACAACGGTAAAATATTATATGTTCTGGCATAGTAAATATAAGGCTTTACAACCCCTTTCAATTCAATTTTTTTGAAATTGGTATTTATTAAGTCATCCCTTATTTTGAAATAATTATTAAAAAAGGGTTTTTGTAACGCACAATTCAGCGTGAGCAATACAAATTTACAAACCGGCTGATTCAAAAATTCTTTTTGATCTTCATTCAGAGGATAGGTGTCACGAAATGATCGAAGGTTTTTTGCAGCAAGTAAAAATCCTTTGATAGCCCTGTTTGAGAAAAATAAATTTGAATGGGTCGCAGATCCGGGCCTGCTTGTACGTTGGTAAAACGACCTGCCATCAAAAATACAACGTTCGGTGAGGCATAGAATTCGTGCTATAAATTCACCATCTTCAAGAAAAGGAACATCGGGCAGGTATCTTAGATTGGAGCGGTTCATAAATTCACGATTAAACAATACTGCCCACATTCTGTCAGGATCAGTTCGTCCATCACCACGAGAAAGATAATATGCCTCAATTCCCTTACGTACCCTGGATGAATATTCGGCATTAAATACCCGGCTGCGTATTGATCCATCTTTGTTTATAAATGTAAAACCCAGAAATGATACTTCAGCATCATATTTATCTGCCCTTTCTAAAACAGATTTTAGACTGTCTGCATCAATATAATCGTCCGGATCAATGAAGAGAATATATTTACCTGATGCCCTTTCGATACCATTGTTTCTTGCACGCGACACCCCCTGGTTTTCCTGGTTGATAAGTATAATATTATCAAACTCTTGTTGCATTTTTTCTACAACCGATTGGCTATTATCAGGGGATCCGTCATTAACACAAATGATTTCATATTCTTTCTTATTAATATCCTGATTTTCAAGGCTCCGGATACACCTCTCAACATAAGGTTCAACATTGTATATCGGAATAATAATTGAAAGGAGTTTCATCAGGTAAATAAGAGATCTAAAATAATACTGTGTGAGAGCTATATTTATATTTCTTTATATTTTATTTTCTTTTGTAAACCAACCCGTTATATCCCCCCAGTATCTGTTTTGGTAACCTACTCATAATTGATTTGGGGATAATTTGTATTCCTTTGTTATCCAGCGTAATATGCGTTAACTCTGAATAATTGCTTTTTACCAATTCTTTAACAAAATAATTTGCTGTATCATTATACGCAACTACAATATAATCAAAGGATTGATTCATATAATATTCCAGTGTTTCGAGCTTTTTTCCTGCAGCATACTGGTCAAAAATTGTAACATTCACATGGTTTTGTTTCAAAGGGTAATAATAGCGGCACGATGCCATCACATTTGACGATTCGGGAATATAACCGCTCATCAATTTATTGATTTCCTTTGGATTACGAAGATTCCATTCCTGTATCAATAATGCATTCTTAATACCAAATACGCCAAGAAAAACTGCAACAATTGCGACTGTGCCCCATTTAGTTAAAGGACCTGTATTTGCATCTGCAAAGTACAAAATAATAAAAGGATAGATCATTGCGCCATAAGGCCCGGCTTCCCTTACAAACAGAGAAAATGATAAATAAGTAAATACAATGGACCATTGCAGGAGCGTTACTTTTTTTCTTGTAATCAATTGATAACAAAGGTGAACAATAAAGAGGACAGTTATCAAATCATCAACCTGTTTTCTCAAAAATGAGGCATGAAAACCTATGTGAGGATTACCTGCATTTACACCGCTAATCGTTTCAAAGAATCCGAATGCACTTCCCGTTGCAGAATAGCTCCAGATGATTACTCCTGCAATTATGGGAAGCGTATATAACGATATATAAAGCAACGTAGTTGTAAAGCTGCCTTTTTCCTTTTCACCAAATATCCATTTAAGTATCACGTATGAAAAGATTCCGGGAAACAGAAAAACTGCACGCGGAGTGGTAAGTGCCGCAAGCATTAATAATAATCCAATAAACAGGGCATTAACAATTGTGTGTTTTCTGTAAAATGCCAACAGGGTAGCCGAAAGCGTTAATAAAACTGCAATCAGGTCCATCCTGCCGGAATGTGAACTTTGAATAAAAATGGGCGAAAACATTAAAACATATAAAATTGATACTTTATTATTCATTGCCGGTAACAATAAAATAATGATTATTATTCCTGCAATAAATGGAAGAAAGCGAATAACATAAGGGGTAAAAGAAAAAAGTCCGATCATCCATTGCTGTAATTTAAAGAAGACAGGTCCATAGTAAATTACCGGTTCTTGAATCATATGTTGCAGTATGGTTAACTTATAACCCTGATCTATTGACAAACTATGACTTACATCAGCATAGAAAACCTCATCAAGCCAGGGTAGCGGAGATCTGTCCAGAGTTATAAGGTTTAAAAGAAAGAATACCAGTAATACTAACAGAAACAGAATTTTGTACTTATTCATAGGTTTACGGCTTTATAAATTAAATACATGTTACCCTCCCGAATAATCTGAGAACATTATGCTTTTTGTGTTATGTCAGCATTTACCATGCTTTCAATAATATAAATAGGCCTTTTTTTAACACCTTCAAATGTTTTCCCAACGTATAGGCCAACAAGACCAAGTGTTGCAATGATAATGCCCGACAAAAACCAGATAGAGATAATAAGACTCGTATATCCCATAACTTCAATTTTACCGGTCACCCATTGTATGAGTACCCTAACCGCCAGAATGAAGGAAAAAGAGGAAACAAGTAAACCGAATTTAATAAGTATTCTTATTGGTTTATCAGAATAGGCCAATATAATGTCCAATGCCAGGTTGAGCAGTTTTTTAAAATTATAGCTGGTTTTTCCATCAAGCCTGGCCTCGTGGTTAACATCAATTTTTGTTGAACGAAATCCCACCCATTTTATCATTGTAGGAAAATAACGAATTGATTCTCTCATTGATGTAACAGCATTAATAACCTTTCTGTGGTAGATTCCGAAATTTGCAATGCTCTCATCCTGCTCGGAACCGGTAAGATATCCGAGAGTTCTGTAGAATAACAGTGAGAATAGCTTTTTCAACCACCCATCTTTCCTGTTATCTCTTCTGGCCAGTACGATATCGTAACCTTCCATCGCTTTGTGATATAATTTTTCAATTTCCTCGGGCTGATCCTGAAGGTCACAATCCATAACCACAATCCACTCACCTTTTGAAAAATCAAGACCTGCAGAGATCGCATAATGCTGGCCGAAATTCCTGCTTAATTTAACGCCCACCACCTTGGGGTTTTTTTCAGCAATCTTCGCAATCTCTTTCCATGAATTATCCGGACCGAAATCTTCAACCAGAATAATTTCAAAATCATCACTGATCCTGGATACTGCCTTGCTAATTCGACCTACCAGAACCGGAATGATTTTTTCAGCCCTGTATACGGGACTTACAATTGATATATAAGGCATAACATTAGGCTTTTAGTTTTTTTTATTTACCAGCATATTATTAAAGGTGAATCCCACCTATGTTCCAAAACCCCGCAATAAATGATGAAAGATATATCTCCCGATGTTTTATATTATGCATAGAATTCATCATTTTTACCTGTCTTGCAAATTCTTTTTTTTACCCATAAATAATACCGAAATGGATTAAGATAAACAGTGGCTAATGAATAAACCAACCAGTTAAATTTTCGGTTTTTATTCAGCCATCTTAACCGAAATGGCTGGGACATGTACCAGATATATTTTTGATTTAGCCTGATATCAGCAGGAAGATACGGGTATGTATAAACCCTTCGGAAATCTTCGGCCCTGAAATAATTCGGGTTTATTACCTGATCGTTGTTGTTGTTGTTGATTGCATGCTCATGTCTGCGATAATTCACAGTTACTTTATCAATAAAATGCAACCTGTGTCCGTTCCTGGTAAGATTTAACCATAGCGGATAGTCTTCAAGCAGTTTAAACTGCTCATCAAACCCCCCGGTTTCAATGAGGGTTTCACGATGCAGAAACACCGATGGACTAAAATGTATCCTGTCATGCACCAAAAGCATCCTGTATTGTGATCCGGCAGTCCTCCCGGGGGCAAGGATGCTCCTCTTACTGTATACATCTCCCGGGGTAGTTATAATAATGTTGCCTGGCTCGAATGTGTTCCTGTATATATCAATTTTTGAAAACACGACCCTGGCATCAGGGTTTGCTTTCACCCATTTCATGTTAACATCAATGCAGTCTGGTTTTAAAGTATCATCGGCCCCAAGAATTTTTATCCAATTTCCCCTTGCAATTTTTAAAGCACGGTTTAAATTAGCTGCCACACCAGTATTTATTTCTGATGATATGAGTTCCGCAGAAACAAACCTCTGTTTGTTGTTAGTTATCCAATTTCGGCAGATATCCACACTATCGTCTTTGGAACAGTCATCGGTAATTATCAGTTCTAACTCATCCCATGTTTGATTTGAAATACTATCGAGTGTTTCAATAACAAAAGCAGATGAGTTATAAGTTGCAATAATTACTGATACAAGCTTGTTTGAATTAATATCCGGGGTTCTCAATGTGAATCATTTTTTCTGTTAACAGGGTTCATTTTTTAAAAAATCCTTTTATGAGTGAACGCAAATCCATTAGTTCGTTCAACCTTATAACTGAATATGCGGCGGCGGCAATTAAAACAACGATACCGGCCGTATATCTAATAATGGCATCTGGAATAAAAATAGTAAGGAATGAGAAAACGACAAGTCCGTATGATGTAAACAGCACAATTACCAGTTTTTTCGAAAAGGCGAATTCATACTTCCATTTCAGTATACTATATGTAAAACCCATTCCTAACAAGTATGACAAAATAAATGAGATGCCCAATCCATTAAGGCCAAAGAAATAATAAAAAACAAGGTTGAGGGCAAGGATAACAATGCCGGAAATAACCTCTAAAACTAAAAATAGTTTGCCATTTCCTTTTGCAAGATAAACATAACCCATTGCCCAGGACATAGCTTTAAACTGCATTCCAAGTACTGTAAGGTTTGCAAACATAACGATAGGCAAAAAAGACGTTGTATAGAGAATCCTGACAACAAGTGGCATAGTGACAATAAGCAACGCCAGTAATGGTGTCATAATTAGCAATGCTGTTTCTCCCTGTTGACCGACAAGTTCCCTGACTTTATTATTGTTCTCCTGTACAGCAGATAACCTGGGAAAATAGTCGGTAGCCATGGCAGTAAAGATAATCCCGGTATACTGACCTACCACGCTCCAACCGGCATTATACAAGCCAACCTGGTCTACACCACTGCGGGTGCTGATAAATGCATTCAGTATATATGCTGAAAGAGTACCTAAAAATCCGGCCAGGGTCATATAAATTCCTAGCTGTGCCATTCCGATCCCTGAAAAAAAAGTTTCTTTGATTGATAATTGTATTTTCTTGATATTCACTTTTCGGGAAAAATACCATGAAAGTACTAATGATGTAACAGCTGTGATAATCATTGCCGGAACAATTCCTTTCAAACCATACCAATAATATAATGGAATAGAGGTAAACAAACCCAATGCAGAACCTATTACTCCTGCCTTGGCCATATCTTTCAGCCTTCTGGTACCCTGTAAAATTGCACTTTGTCCTTTACTTATTGCCTGAAGCAATAGCGTAACCGAAAGCCACACAAATGCCCATGTATAATCCCGGTTACCAAATGTCCATTGGCTTAAAAGGGGTGCAAATGAAACAGTTACGATTGAACCTAATAATCCGGTAAACCATGCCCATCGCCGAAGCGTGATAATGCTTCTCGCAATTCTCGACTGATCACCACTGCCATGAGCCTCTGAAATATCGCGAACAGCACTAAAAGCAATTCCAAGCCCTGTTATTGAAATGATCAACTGTAATGGCGCATTCAGAAGGCCAATAATACCAACACCTGCAGTGCCCAATAGCACAGCAACAAATTTAACACGGATAATTCCTATAAGGATGGTAAATACCTGTACTCCCCCAAAAAGAGAAGTTGCTTTGAAGATTTGCCGGTAAGAAGCCTGGTCTTGGTTTCCGGTTTCAGCAACTTCAGAAGGAATTTCAGAATCCGGTTTCAGAACTTCAGGGTCAGAATTTATTGTTTCTGGTTGTGAATTCAATTATGTAGGGTTTGTGAACAACAAAAAAAAATTCTATAAATTAATCAGCACCTTATTCATTAGTTTTGAAATGGTTAAGTATTTCCACTACTTGTCTGGCTTCATCCAGGGACAAAACCTGGCTTATGGGTATGCTCAATACTTCACGGTGAATTTTTTCTGTTATTGGCAATGAATATTTATTGAGGCTTTTATATGCTTTCTGCTTATGAGGCGGAACAGGATAGTGAATTAAAGTCTGGATGTTGTTTTCTTTAAAGTATTGCCACAATTTATCTCTTTGCTTTGTTCGTATTACAAACAAGTGCCAGACATCTGACAGACTGTCAATGGCATTAAGTGAGCTGGTCACCCCGGGTAAAATAATTTCCTTATTCTGAATGTTTTCGAGGTAATATTGCGCTATCCTTCGCCGACAATGGTTATCTTCATCAAGACGGGTTAACTTAACCCTGAGGATAGCAGCTTGTATTTCGTCCAAACGGGAATTCAAACCCTGGTAATCGTGTATATATTTTTTTGATGATCCGTAATTCGCGATCATTCTTATAATTGAAGCCAACTCATCATTACTGGTGGTTACTGCCCCTCCATCTCCCAAAGCACCGAGGTTTTTGCCCGGATAAAAACTATGTCCGGCTGCATCACCTAATGAGCCTGTCTTCATATTGTTAAGTGTGTATACATTCAGATTTGAATCAGAATTTAATTCTTTCACTGACTTTTCTTCACTCTGGATGCATGCCCCTGCAGCCTGGGCGTTATCTTCAATGACAATGAGATTATGTTTTTCAGCAATTTCATATATTTCAGGCGACCAGCATGCTTTTCCGTAAAGGTGCACGATCATGATGGCGCGGGTTCTGGAAGATATATATTTTTCAATACCTGAAATATTCAGATTGCAGGTAGCAATATCAGGTTCTGCAAGTACCGGTTTGAGCCTGTTTTCAGAAATAGCCAGGATGGATGCTATATAGGTATTTGCAGGAACAATAACCTCATCACCTTCCTGCATCATCCCCATTACCATATAAGCCCTTAAAATCAACCTCAATGCATCGAGTCCGTTTGCAACACCAATGCAATGCTTTGATCCGATATAAGATGCATATTCCTGTTCAAATGATTTGACCTCATTTCCCAGCAGGTACCACCCGGAATCTAAAACCCTTCGGATTGCGTTGCTAAGATCAGGTTCAAAGGAATCGTTTATTTTCTTCAGGTCAAGAAACTTAATCATTGAGCGTAAAATCAGTGAATATTTCAGAACCCAGGTCAGGCATGTATTTGATCATATTATATAAGCCATCCAATACCCTTGGATTAATGATTTCATTATCTATAAGTACCGACATCTGCTTGTGTGTAAAAGGTTTAACAAAATAAGATCCTGCATCAATAATCCTGAAGTTATGTTCTTCGATCAGTTTTTTTAAAGAATCAAGGTCGAATACGCGCTGTTGTTGAAACTGTATATTAGTTGATGACATTTCAAAAACCGAATCAATCAATCCCATTTCAAATGCAAGTACTCTGTGAAAGGAAAAAGCGTTTGGTACATCTATATGCACTATGGTATTAGGATTCAATACTCTGCGAAGCTGGTTCAGGAAGAACGATGTATCTTCAATTTCATGTAAAAGACAGCTAATTATTACATATTCATAATTATGATCTGCCAATTGATTTATTGAGTCTTCAAGAAATGCATTAATAGCCACTACCCGTGATTTAAGATTAGCTCTCTCTGCAATTAAGTTTAAAGCGTTATCATAGAAATCTTTCGAAGGTTCAAGGATCGTTAATCTTTGAAAATCATCAAAATAATTAAAAAAAGGATCTAAACCACAACCCACTTCAAGTACCTGTTCATGCCTATGTTTTTGAATGAGTTCAATAACCTTCTTTTTCCTGTAAGCAACCTGTATATATTCAAAGGGCTGGTTGTAATAATTTTCTGTATAGTCGGTTAAATTCCTCATAGGTTGATTTTTAACTTCTATTTGACATGAAATAATTGCGATAAAATATTAAGCATAAATGTATCATGAAAACAGAAAAAAGGAATATCGTAATGAAGATGTAGCATTGTGACTTTCTTTAAATCTCAGAAGTCCTTCATTGGGATTTCCCTGCTCTGTAGAAATACCGAGGTCAATAAAACTGAAACCGGAATTTTTATAATGGCTCCACAAATGAAAAGCTAGGAAGTCCATTGCCCTTAAAGGGCGGCCTTTTTCATTATCTCCCCAGAATACTGCATAACATATGGAGGGATGACAACGATAGAAAATAGCAGAAGCTGCCAATTCGCCATCAGGAGCGCTTACTTTAAAAAAATCAACCGGCCATAATTGGCCAGTCTTTTCAATATCGTCAAATGACATGTATATAGGCCGGCCAAATTTCTTCCTGTTTTCACAGATAAGATTATAAACAACCTTTTTTTCTTCGATGGCAGTAACAGAGCTAAATGTCAACCTGTTTCTTAATGCCTGGCGATAATACTCCCTGCTGTTCTTTTGTGAAAATTCACCTTTAAAATTTAACAAATCAATCCAATTGGTGATTTCAGGAGTTTTCATCTCAAAACCGGTTCGTAAAAAGGAATGAATCGTCTTTGCATTAAAAGTCTGATGATAAATATCAGGGGGCATAGTGATATCAATTCCTTTCAGGTTCATATGAATTACAAACTTTTTTAGCTGTTGTAAAAAGCTTTCAATCTCACCCACGTATACTTTTTCATTTTTATAATGAAATCCCCCAAAAGGAGCCGAGAAGGGTGATTTTAAAATACCATCTTTTAATCCAACTGTTAATCCGATAACTGGTTTTTCGGTATTTTCGACCAGTCTGAAAATTCTGTCTGCTTTATTGTTATTCAGCTCAGTAAATTTCTCTGAGATAAAAGGATTTGTATCTGCAGGAAAATACCGTTTATATTTCTTTTCGTCTACTTCAACCAGCATGATAACCTTTCAGTTTTTTAAAGTATTGGTATTCCCTGATATAATCTTCTTCAATATATTTTTCAGAAGCCAGTACCAGGCATATTGCCCCTGAAGAAAAATTTAGCAGTTCACGCCATATTCCCGGCACAACATGAAGACCAATATATGGTCTGTCAAGATGTACAATTTTTTTATTTATTCCATCGTCTATCAAGACATCAAATGCACCGCTAACTGCAACTATAAACTGTTGCAGCTCCCGATGTGCATGTCCTCCACGGTCTTCCCCCCCCGGTACATCATATAAATAATAAACACGTTTTATTTCAAACGGTATATTGCTTTGATTTTCGAGTGCCGTGAGATTACCGGCCCTGTTGTGAACCTTTGGCAACATTATAACGCTGCAATTATAGACCGTGTTTTTCATTCTTCAGAAAAGATAAATACTTTGTGAATTCTCTAATATAATCTGCTTCCTCAAATGCTGTCGAGGAGAGAACCATTACCACCGAATTGGTACTGAAATTCTCCATATGTCGCCAAAGACCGTTTGGAATATATAATCCAAAATATGACCGGTTTAAATGAAATTTGTTCTCAACTGCGCCATCATTTATGATAACATCTAAACTACCTGACAGGGCCACAATAAATTCCTTCTGTTTAATGAATGCATGCCCGCCCCGTTTTTCACCACCTGGAACATCATATATCCAATAGACGCGTTGCACTTTGAATGGAATATGGTCTTCTTCTTCAATAAATGTAAGGTTTCCGCGTACATCTTCGATTTTTGGGAGATGAATCAGACATGGTTTGGTTTCAGGTCTCATTTTATACTAACTTATATAAAGCTTCGCCCTGCCAGTCACATCGTTACCAGCAAGATTTTAATAATTATATTACTATTTATAATCCTAAATATATTATGCCTGGCAACCGGTATAAAGCATTACAACAGTTGTCAGTTCCGTTATTCAATTAACTTTAGCAAATGCATTGGAACGGAAATAACAATGGATTTGCGAATTTCATTAAGTCTGATATTAACTCGTTTTTTTCCTGCAAAATCAATAAGTTCGCCGGATATACCTTTTAAGGGGCCGGAAGCAATTTCAACTTTAGCACCACTATAGAGCATATCATGTACCTCTTCAATTTGAATATCCTGATCTAAAAGGCTTTTAACCAAATAAATCTGTTTTTCAGGTATTGCAACCGCTTTGCCTTCGAAAGTTACATAACGCACCCCTCCGGATGTATTAAGAACCCGGTAATAATCATTGATTGCAATATGAACAAAAACATAACAGCTAAAAAGAGGAATTTCGACTTTCTTCTTTCGGTCACTCCATTGTTTTATTGTTGTATAGAGCGGAAGGTATGCTGTGATTTGTTGTTCCTTTAATCTCCGAAAAACTTCCTTTTCATGGTTTGGCCTTGTATACAGGGCATACCAACACTTCAAGGTATTGATCCGGTTGAAAGTCCGGCTTGGATATGTTTTCAGGGTTTCCAATCTAACAGCTTAAAAAATAAACCATTTACGTTTCTTTGTTTCATAACCGTAACCATAGCCATACTGTCCGCGGGTTACCCGGTTATCGTTTAAAACGACATATAAGTCATTTACATTTCTTTGTTTAAGATCATTCATCACAAGATGAAAGACTTTTTTTACCGAATGGTTGTATCGTGCAACAACAATTTTTATATCTGCATAGTCTAATAACATATATGCATCGGCAACCTGTGCCAGGGGTGAGGTATCAATAACAATACAATCATAACGCTCTTTAAGCTGATCAATAAGATCACGTATATCATCAGAGGCGAGCATTTCAACCGGATTTGAAGGTATCGGCCCTGACGGGATATAATCGAGCTTATTACTTGGTGATGGGTGAATAATTTCTCCCAGTGTTGACTTTTGTTCAATATAAGTACTTAAACCAACAGGGGAAATTTCTTTTTCATAAAAAAGTCTTGTAGGTTTTCTAAGATCGAAATCAACAAGAATGGTATACTTCCCTAATAATGCGTATATCATTGCCAGATTAAGGGCGCTGAATGATTTGCCTTCTCCCTCGGTGCAGGATGTTACCAATATGACTTTATGCGGTTTATTCTTGTAACGGTACTCAATATTGGTCCTTAAGGCACGGTATGCTTCTGTTATTCCGGATTTTGGAAATTCGAAAATTACATTACTGGATTTTCTTTTGTTATGAGGTATTTTCCCCAGCAAAGGTGCATCTGTAAGATGATCAATGTTATCATGGTAGTCTATTTTTTCTTTCATCAGGTTTCCGAGGAATAACAATACATATGGAATCATTAAACCAAGGGCAAAGGCTATTACATAATTTTTACGCCCATTTGGAGCAACCATTCCGACAAAGCTTGCCGGTTCAATTATCAGGTTGTCAGGCAAATTAGATGCCTGTGAAATTTTGGCTTCAGCACGTTTTTCCAACAGGTAGTTATAAATAGCATCGTTCAATCTGTATTTTCTTTCTATTCCACCCAATTGACGCTGTGTCTTAGGAAGCCTTGTAATATCAGCCTTTACACGGTTTATCCGTTTGTTCATTTCATCAATTGCTATTTCGGTTGTTTTTTGCAGAGCCGTAATATTCTCATAAATTGTTTTTTTTGTATTCTCAATCTGTATTTCAAGTCTCTGCACCAACGGATTTCTTTCCTGACGATTACGAATCAGACTTGTTCGCTGATTTTGTGCTGCAATAAGTTCTGAAACCAGTCCGTTTAATAACTCATCCTGAACACCCATTGAAGTTGGAACAATAACTTCTGAAAGCTCTTGATTACTTATAAGATAATCTGCAAGGTAATCGTAATAACGTTTACGCGTAACCAATTCGGCTAACTGGTTTTGCAAATCCATAAATTGTTCAGACATATTTGTTGCCTGATTGTTAAGATCCAACAATTGCCTGGATGACCTGAAATATTGCAGGTTATCTTCCGTTTGGCTTAATGAATCGGATATTTCACTCAACTGGCGTTCAATATAATCAATAGTAACTGCAGCAATGTGGTTTTTACGGTTAACATTCTGTGTGGAATATACATCCATTAACTCATTGACAATATCAATGCCCTTAGATGGAGAAGGTGTTCTAAGATATATATCCACCACCGTGGCATCGCGGTCGGTAACTACGAAACTGAATTGACCTTTAAGATGCTGAGCCATAGCCGGGACACCAGCAAAGACGAAACTGTATACAAAATCATTCTGTACATAAGAAGGAATTAAGCTATCTCTTTCAATAATAAATGCGAGGTCCCCGGTTTCAATTAAATCCCCGAATTTTGCTGATTTTTCAAATTGCCAGTTATTTTTACTGTAAGTATTTTCACCGGTATAAAGATTGGAAAAAACAACATTATCTCCCTCGGCTTTTAAAGTGAATCCATTTCTATTATCAAAAGCAATATGAAAACGCAGGTTTACCGGTTGCACATGATCTTGTAAAAGTAATATCCGAAATGGAACACTGTTATAGGCGTCAATATACTTGAACCTGTCTTTAAAATAATAACTAATAGTCAGGTCAAGGTTTTTTACTGTTTGTTCCAGCACGGGTGAAGATTGAAGAACATAAAGTTCGTTCTGAAATCCCTGATTGATCCCAAACAAATCCTGATTGATATACTGCCCTGCATCGCCTCCTCCGCCGAGTCTGCCATTGTTTGTTTCTTTAATCAGGAGTGATGCAGAAACCCTATATACCGGTATAGCTGTACGATTGAGAAAGTATGCTATTATAAGGGCTAAAACAACGCTAACAGCCAATAACTTATAGTTCCGAAAGAAAAGGTTTAATGCTCTTAGCAGGTCAGAATCATCTTTTACTGAGAATTGATAGTTTGGCTGGTTCATGATATTACTCTTTATATTTTTCAGGGCTGTTCAATAATGGTGTATATGAGTAATCCGGTTGTTATTATTGAAAATACAAGTGTGAAGTCGAACTGTTCAATTCCCCAGAATCTTTTCCTCATTGGCTTAACATAAATCAGATCATTGGGTTTTATGTAAAAATATTCGGAAGAGAGAATTTCAGGATTGGTAAGGTCGAGTTTTACAGAAATTGATTTACCGTTCTCAATTCTTGTCAGATATACTTCTTTTCGGTTGCCATAAGAGGTGATATCACCCGCCATACTAATGGCATTAAATATTGTAAATTTATCCTGCGAATAAACATAATGCCCCGGAAGTTCAATTTCACCTACTACTGATACATACTGGTTTACCAACTTTACCGTAACCATAGGAAGACTTAATATATTTTCAACAGAATCTTTGATAATATAACCTACCTCCTGGGTGGTTTTGCCTTCAACCTTTATTTTTCCAATAACCGGCAAATCAATTTTTCCTTCCTGATCTATTGTGAAAGAATTTAAATATGCACTATATGGATCAAGCGCACCTGACTGACCTGTTGATTCTGCAAATACATTCGAAGATACATCATCAAGGCTGCTTATTTTAATGTAAAGTGCATCACTTGGCTTAAGCAGATAATCAGAAAAGTCAGGTTCATTAAAAGATGCCGGAGTCTTCTTGTTCATTTTAAAATATTCAAGGTCACGCTGACTAACGCAGGAACTTATAAGAATGGATAAAACAGCTATTAAAACGAATCCCTGAATTTTGGATGCTTTTACCAGAAAATCTGAACTGACAAATAACCTCTTCATTTACTTAGAGCTTAATTAATATAGGTAGTGCAAATATATTTCAATTTTTAGTAATCAGTTTGGGTAATTTGGTCAATTATATATATTTCCGGTTCAATAGTATTAATCGTTTGACCAATGAACGTGTTCAATTTATGTGGTATCTTCAAACCTGTTTTTTACCTTTTTGCAACAACAATGTTTTATCTTAAATAAATTGAATAACAGGTTTTTCGGTGACTTCATTTTTGGTTGCATATCTAATTTTTATTCTTATATAAATACTCAAGATTAATAACACCCCATTAAAATAATTGTTTAATTTTTGTCGGTTTATATATGTTCGTCTATCAGAATAGCTGGCTTAAAACCTATAATAGAACAGTTTTTCAGTCCTGAATGTTCTTTACTTTTTTACCATTTGCAGCCACCGCTATCCGTTCCTTAATTTCTATTATTTGCGGAATTTTGTATGCTGCCAGGTTTTTGGACAAATGTTTTTTTATTTCATCCGGTTTGATTATCCCTGCTGATTCTTTTATGACTACCGTGGCTTTCATTGCCTCACCGAGAATATCATCCGAAACCGCTTCTATGCTACAATCTATTACATCGGGTATAGAAACAATTGCTTCCTCGATTTCCTTAGGGCTTATCCTTCTTCCGCCCACTTTAATGATTTCCTTTTTGCGCGCAGTAAGAAAAATATATCCGTCTTCATCAATGGTGGCAAGATCACCGGTATGCAACCATCCATTTTTTATGGTAAGTTTTGTTGATTCAGGGTCTTTGAAATAACCCTGCATAATATTATCCCCATAAGCCAGTATTTCGCCCGTTTCGCCTGGTTTTATCTGGTTACCGTTTTCGTCGGCCACAATGAGTTTAACACCCGGGATCCCTTTTCCACAGGAACCGATTTTTTCTGGTAGTTTTTCCGGAGGTAACCACGATAATCTTGCTGTTGCCTCTGTTTGCCCATACATTACAATAAATTTTTTATCAGGAAATGTATCTAAAAACTCCTGGATAAAAACGTTGTGTAATTTGCCCCCCGCCTGTGTAACATATTTTAAGTCAGGGAAACTGGTTGTCCTGAAACTGTCGGATTTACGCAATAACACCTGAAAATGACTGGGGACCCCTGCAAATCCTGTGCATCTGTAACGTTTTAAATCATTTATTACCCCGCCAAGCATCATAAACATATTATTCAAGACGATACTACCCCCTACCCTGAGGTGGGTGTGGAGCAGTGAAAGCCCGTAACAATAGTAGAATGGCAACACAACCAGCATGGTATCGTGTTCGGTAAGCCCAAGATACTGGACTATTGAAGAGGTATTTGCAATAAGGTTTTTATGTGTGATCATTACCCCTTTGGGAATACCTGTAGAACCCGATGTAAAAATAATTTCAGCAAGCTGATCAGGTAAAGTATCACTCATCCCAATATTTTCTGAGTTATTAGTTTTAATAATCGCTTTGAAGTTTTCTTCACTAAACAAAATACTTTTATCAATCTGAAATTTTGATGCTAATTGCAAGGAAATGATAAACAATTGCGGCTGACACAATTTGCTGATATAATCGAGATTGCTTTGTTCTGTTTCAGGATTAAGGGGCACTACAACATTACCCGACTTAAGAATTGCCAGATAGGCTGTAATGAAAAAAACCGAATTGGTTGCCAACAGAAATATGTTCTGACCTTTTCCAAACCTGGCCTGCAGGTATTCCGAAAGCGCCGAACTATTTATAAACAGCTCTTTATAAGAAATTGTCTCCCTGGGGCCTAAGACAATATCTTTTTCAAGGTTGTGGGTATTTTCAAAAAAGTAATCAAATGCATTCATACTTCTAAGTATTTAGGTGTTTTGGATAACAGAAGCTTAACATTTAAATTTTTAAGACACGCAAATATTATCATCAAACCTGTTGCTTCAAAATAAAAAAGTGAAACCTGCAGGCATTATCAATCCCTTATCGGGGCCATTCTCAAATACTCTGTTGTTTTAAATTTTCGATTAAAATTTGTAAAAATGCTTTTAATATGCTCGGCTTTTATCTCCATAACCGGGGCAATTTCCTCCGGTAAGTAGTTGTTTTCGTATGCATACCATAAAAGGTCCATTTGCTGAAATGGTAACTGGTAAAAAAATTCTTCCTGGGTTTGCTCAGCTGAGTATGTATCGGTGGTTGGGGTACGGTCAATAATTTCCTGCGGGATTCCGAGAAAATTCGCCAACTGATAAACCTGGGTTTTGTACAGGTGACCGATAGGCATCACATCGGCCCCGCCATCGCCGTATTTTACAAAAAAACCTTGCTCAACCTCATGTTTGTTGGGGGTACCAATCACAGCATAATGCAAACATTCTGCATGATAATAAAGCATAGACATTCTGCAACGTTGCTTGAAGTTTGATGCCGCCTCAATCTGCCTGAACTCATTTACCGGTAAACGCTTTGTCTGTTCATTTCCATTTTCATCAATAATTGTAACTGAGAATACGGGAGGAAGATTGGTCAATAAACCCGAATTTCTAATCCCGATTTTCATTTTATGGTTTGATGGATTGTATTCCGGAAAAACTTTTTTAACAGCCTCATCCCTGCGGGTGTAACAATTAAAACCTTGTAATGCAGCCGTTATATTCTCTGTAATTGCTTTAACGCCGAATTTATCTGCCAGTTTTTGTGCATATTTTGCACTGTCTGAACTCGAATCTTTTTCAGGCAACATTACACCCAGCAATTTTTCTGACCCAAAAGCCAGAACACTTAAAGCCAGCGTAACCGAAGAATCAATTCCCCCTGAAATTCCAATAACACCACCCGTGCGATGTAAGCGATGGTATACATCATCTCTTAGTTTCGACACAATTTTATCACATTCTGACTTTATATTGTCAAAAATTAAAATGTTCCTGGTGAATGGTCTTTTTGTTTTGTTTCCCATATTTATTAATTATTATTGGGTATAAACTGTATTGTTCTCACGTATAATCCGGCAATTTTTGAGCTGATTTATCTCAGGTCTGTAACCGTCTCTAAAAACATACTGATGCATAAGCAATTGAGTTGACAGAATTCCGGCCAGTGCCATGTTTTCTATCTCAGAAACCATTGCTCCCGATGATATTTTTTTGACTAATTTGTTCACCAATTGGTAATCAAACAGATGGGTTCGGGTAATTTCCGGCTCCGATAGTAATTCCAGAGTGTAATCTTTGGCACTTTTAGAAAGAAAGCTGCCCGCAATGGGTGACCTGTAGGCCTGTTTTGGCCGGTTGAGTACCTCTTTGGGCAAACGGTTGTGCATCATTTTTTTAAGAATATACTTTTCGTTTAATCCCCTCATTTTAAATGCAGGAGGAAGAGTAGCAGCGAATTCAACAACACGGTAATCGAGAAATGGATATCTTCCCTCAACAGAGTTGGCCATAGCCATACGATCACCTTGTGAAGACAATAGGTAACCAGACATAAATATTACTGATTCAAGCCATTGCGATTTGCCCAACAGGTCGTAGTTCCCAAAACCTTTGGGCAGCATATCTGAGACCTCTTTCTGTCCGTCATGTTTTTTAAGCAATTCCCTTATATCCTCTGAAAATAAGTTGTGTATATTGGCTGTGTTTTTCCATCTTAGAATATGGGAATAAAAGGGCGCATTTGTATCCTGCAACTGATGGCCAAAAAATAGTTTTAAAACATTCATATTCTTTCCCTGAAACTGCTCCAGGTAAGGGTAAAGCTTTTGAAATAATAAAGGCCTGAGTTTTGATCCGGGCTCACGCGACCAGAATTCACGTATAATGGCTTCTTTAAAGATATCATAACCGGCAAGCATTTCATCAGCGCCTTCACCCGTAATCACAACCTTGATATTGTTTTCGCGCACCTTTTGTGAAAGACAAAACATTGGCACAGGTGCAGTGCGGAGTATAGGGGTTTCGGTATGCCATACCACCTGCGGGAAACAGGCTCCTATATCTTCGCGGGTGCAGGTATATGCAGTGTGCTTTGTTTTTAAAAAATCTGCTACTTTTTGCTGATACGATGTTTCATCAAATTCCTTATCCTCAAATCCGATAGAGAAAGTCTGCAATGTTTCGGGCATCACTTTTTTTATCAATGCTGTGGTGGCACTTGAATCCAATCCGCCACTCAGATAAGCTGCCACAGGTACGTCGGCCCGCAGCCTCATCCTTACAGCATCTTCCAGCAATCTTTCTAATTCAACGACAGCATCAGCAAATGACCCTTTAAAATATTGATGCTCATCTTCAGGGAATTTCAGCGACCAATAGGAACGAATAATCATCTGCCCGCTTTTTATCTTTAAATAACTGGCGGGAGATAACTCGTATATGCCTTTAAAAACTGTTTTGGGTGTAATGGTTGTCCAAAATGTAAAAATCTCAGATAACGAAGAAATTTCTATGGCCGCTGATACATCCGGATGTTCAAAAAGCGTTTTAATTTCCGACCCAAAAACAAAATTGTTTCCTTTCCAGGTATAAAAGAGTGGTCGAATACCATGTCGGTCGCGGGCAATAAATAATTCTTCAGTTTCGTTGTTCCAGACAGCAAATACAAACTGTCCGTTTAACATTTCAAGGCATGAAGCACCGAAATGGATATAGGCATATAATAAAACTTCCGTATCACTTTCGGTCTTGAACTGGTAACCAAGTTTAACAAGTTCTTTTCTAAGTTCTATATAATTAAAAATCTCTCCATTGAATACAATTCTGTATTTACCGTCGGCAGATGCCATGGGTTGTTGACCGGTCTGAATATCAATAATGCTAAGCCGGACATTGCCAAAAGCCAAATGCCGGTTAATATAAATTCCACTTTCATCAGGCCCCCGGTAACGGATTCTTGCAAGCATTCGGCCTAACAAGGCCCCGGTATCATCAGGCAGAGGTGTTTGGCTATATATTCCTGCAATTCCACACATCGGGTTAAAATATAATACCTATAGGTTTTAATTGTAATTTTTGATGCTTTACATAATCTATCGAAAATAAAACAGCATAATACCCTGCCGATAATTGACATTCTGCATGAGAATCCCTACTTTAGATATCCTGCCTTCTCATCAGTATCTATCAGTTCAAAGTTTATTCTGTTTTTTGCCCAAAAAAAAGCAATATTATGATTGTTAAAAGCTTCACCGGGCTGGGGAGGAACAAGCATTCGAACACCAGAGCCCTGGAGTTTGCTGATTTGGCTTTCAAGATCATCGCATTTAAAACATACGTGATGAAACCCTCCCCCCATTTCAACAAAATTCACCAGGCTTTTATTATCTTCCAATGGCTCAATAAGCTTAATCATAAGACTCTGTGGCTTATCAAGAAATACCACTTTTACTTTTTGCCGCGAATTAACTACGACCATCGTCATTTGATTATATCCAAAAACCTCTTTCCAATAATTGATAGATTCTTCAAGATTTTTGACTGCGATGCATATATGATCAATGATCATTAAAAAATGTTTTAATTCGAACTTTTTTTCTCAAGGTATCTAAAGATAGCATTTACCGATTCAAAATTCTCTTCAATTAATTCAGTATCCTGAACCTGAATCTGAAAATTCTCTTCAAGGAAAGTAATTAAAGTCATCAAACCCATTGAATCAAAAATACCGTCCCTGAAAATCATAGAATCATCCTGGATTTTATCAATGCTTTTAAATGATGTCTCTGCGATAAATTTTTTAAGTTTTTCTTTGGCGTCAGAAAGATTACTCATAAACTATACTTTTAGTTTTAGATGTTATGCGAAACTATAACAAAAAATAACAATCAGGGTCAACTATTTGTTTAACACGGAATAATTGATGACCAATAAATATTTTTATTGGATAATCAAAGAATCACATAGCTTATATGTTATGTGTAAGCGAATTAATTCTTACAAATGACTATTTTACCGAAAAATACCCCCTGTACCACTCAACAAACTTTCTGATACCTTCGGTAACAGAAGTGTTTGGTTTATAATTAAAGTCCTGTATGAGGGCATCAACATCGGCCCAGGTTTTTACCACGTCGCCGGGCTGTATCGGCATCATTGTTTTTTGGGCTTTCCTGCCGGTAGCTTTTTCAATGGCCTCAATAAAGTCCATGAGTTTTACAGGGTTGTTGTTGCCAATATTGTATAACCTGTATGGCGCCCGCGAACATGAAGGATCGGGCTGCAGTCCGCTCCAATTACCGTTACCCTTTGGAAGAGAAAGAATTATCCTGTACACACCTTCAACAATGTCGTCAATGTATGTAAAATCCCTTTCCATTTTCCCGTTGTTGTATACTTCAATCGGATTGCCGCCTAAGATTGCTTTCGTGAAAATAAACAATGCCATATCGGGCCTTCCCCAGGGGCCATATACGGTGAAAAACCGCAGACCGGTTGTGGCCAGTCCAAACAGGCTGCTGTAGGTATGTGCCATCAGTTCGTTGCTTTTTTTGCTGGCAGCATAGAGGCTCACCGGGTGGTCAACATTGTCTTTTACCGAGAAAGGCATTTTCTCATTCAACCCGTACACACTCGAACTGCTTGCATAAACCAGGTGGGGCACCTGGCTGTGCCTGCACCCTTCAAGAATATTCAAAAATCCAATGATGTTGCTGTTGATATAGGCCCTTGGATTTTTCAGGCTGTACCTCACCCCTGCCTGGGCTGCAAGGTTACATACCCTGTCAAATTTCTCAGATTTGAATAAACGGCTTATGTTTTCTTCATCTTCGAGGTTCATTTGAATAAACCTGTAAGCGATGTTTTTCGTACTCACCACATAAGTGTTATATACAATGTTATCTCTTGAAATACCTGCATCTGCAAGCCTGGCGTATTTAAGGCTAACATCATAATAGTCATTTATACTGTCAAGCCCTGTTACTTCATGCCCTTCGGCAAGCAACCTGTTAACCAGGTGATAACCAATAAACCCGGCGCTTCCGGTAACCAGAATCTTCATTTTAAGCTAAAATATTAAAAGTTGTTAAGCTGCAAAAATTACAATATTACTATACATTATTGACTAAATAAAAGTATACTGAAAAATATTCTCTCTTATGAATATCCGAAAAAATGCAGATATCTTGTAGCTTTGTGAGACAAAAAAATCTAAAGCTGATAATATGAGATTTTTAATGATCATGGCAATCACCTCATGGGTAAGCACAAACAGTCTTTATCATCCTGTACATGTTTCGGTTACAAATATTGAACTAAAAAAAGCCGAACAAAAAATTGAATATTCCATCCGGATTTTTGCCGATGATTTTGAATATGCCCTTATCCATCATTATAATAAGGAAATATCTCTTACAGACAGCATTACAGCCGAAGAAAAGAATCTTGTCCTAATGTATTTAAACAATGCATTTGGCATAATTGTTGATGACCAAAAACATCTACCAGCATGCGGTGATCTTAAATTTAATGATGAATCTACATGGATTTTCTGCGAGGTAAAATTAGAGAATAAAGAAATAGAAAAAATCAGGTTGGTCAACCGGCTCCTCATAGATTTTTTTCCCGATCAGACAAACCTCACGGTTTTTTCGGCTGATGATTACCAGGCTGGTTTTCAATTTGACCGCCTTAGCCATGAAACTGAAATTGATATGAGCCTGATTAAAAATAATAAGGTTCAGAACCAATAAATCACTAACTTTGTGCCGATGAAGAAAATATTGATATTCCTGGCCATCCTGATATCGGATATTTCACTGGTTTCAGCTACACACAACCGTGCCGGGGAGATAACATACCGTCATATTTCAGGCCTTACCTATGAGTTTACCATCACCACTTATACATACTCACTTTCGCCGGCAAACCGAAATGAACTTACCATTGAATGGGGAGACAATACCTCGTCTGTCGCACCGCTCTATATCGCGCCTGTAAAACTTCCGGATTATTACCAGATGAATGTCTATAAAGCAACACATACCTTTCCCGGCCCGGGAATATACGAGATACTGATGCAGGACCCCAACCGCAACCTGGGTGTAGAGAACATACCCAATTCGGTAAATGTTGTATTCTCAATTAAAACTACATTTATCATTAATTCGTTCATTGGTGATAACAATTCCCCTTTACTGCTTAACCCGCCAAAAGACCGTGCAGCTTTGGGCCATACTTTTATTCACAACCCTTCGGCCTTTGACCCTGATGGCGACAGCCTGTCTTATACCCTTACCGTATGTTCTGAGCAAAACGGGCTTCCCATTGCAGATTATGTATTTCCTGAAAGCAGCGATACACTTTTTGTAAATGCCATGAACGGTGACCTTGTTTGGGATGCACCAGTTGATACCGGCACATACAATATTGCCATGAAAATTGAAGAGTGGCGCAAAGGGGTAAAAATCGGAAGTATTGTAAGGGATATGCAAATTGATGTTTACCGAACCGACAATAATCCACCGGTAAACCCTGAAACAATGAGCTTTTGTGTTGAAGCCGGGAAGGAAATTGAGTTTTCACTTACAACCACTGATGCCGATAATGACCTGGTAACCCAGCAAATGACAGGTGGCCCGCTTATCAACGCTGGCGATTCTGCCACCTTTATCATAGACAGTTCCGGAAGGGGGTTTTCCTCCTCTACTTTCATATGGAAGACAAACTGCAGCCATGTAAGACGACTTCCTTATCAACTGGTGCTGAAAAGTGAGGATATTAATTCGGATATTAGCCTCGTTGATATTGATAATTACTATGTTACGGTAATAGCCCCGGCTCCCACAGGCCTGTCAGCAACATCTACGAGCACCAATATTACTGTTAACTGGGATGTTAGTCCCTGTACCAAAGCCACCGGATATGCCGTATACCGCCGGGCGGGCTATTATGAATTTAATCACGACTCCTGCCAGTTTGGGGTGCCTGATACTACTGGTTACGAAAAAATTGCAGAAATAACCGGCAGAAATGTTACCAGCTTTGAAGATGGAAACAGCGCAGAAGGTCTGCTGCAGGGTATAGAATATTGCTATCTTATAACAGTATTATTTGCAGACGGTGCCGAAAGCTTTGCCCCTCAACCGGTTTGTGCTTCCCTAATACCAGGCCTCCCGGCGCTTACCAATGTTAGCGTTACAACACACGACACTGTGGTTGGTGAAATATTTGTATCATGGGCCAGACCTGTTGATTTTGATACCACAGCAGCCCCGGGCCCTTATATCGTAAAGATATACCGTTCCAAATCTTTTAACGATACCCCCCAACCTATTGATAGTTTTTACACTGCTTCGTTAGCCGATACAACTTATTACGACAGAAATATCAATACTTTTGAATACCCTTATGTATATTCGGTAAAAATCATTAACAACACTCCCGGCAGCAGGTTCGAAATAGGCGAAGGCTTCACCGAAGTTGCTTCCAGCCTTTACATTGATATTAAATCCAGGGATAACAGGCTGGATCTTAATTTCATGAAGAAAGTGCCTTGGGTAAATACCCAATATGTTGTATATAAACAAAATCCATCTACCCTCGATTTTGATTCGATAGGCTCAACCAGCCAAAGTTTTTACATTGATTCGATGCTTGCTAACGGCACAGAATACTGTTACCGTGTTGTAAGCTATGGATGGAGGTCTTTTGACAGCACAATTTTCTTCAACAGCAATGTATCGCACATTGGTTGCGGTACACCGCAGGACAATACCCCTCCCTGTCCTCCTGTGCTTACCGTTCAGGCATTGTGCGACAGTTCAACCAATATCCTTACATGGACAAATCCGAACAACTACTGCTCTGATGATGTGGTAAGGTACCAGGTATATTATGCCATGACACTCAATGTGCCCTACGACTCACTTACCTCAACCTTCAGGGATATTGACACTGTTTATTCACATGTTATCCCCGATAACCTGCAGCTTGCCGGATGTTATTATGTTGTTGCCTTCGATTCTGTAGGAAATCAAAGTCCCCCTTCAAATATTGTCTGTGTAGATGAATGCTACCTGTATGAGCTGCCCAATGTCTTTACGCCCAACAGCGATGATATCAACAGCTTCTTTATGGCATACAACAGAAATAATGCAGTGAAGAAAATTGACCTTAAAGTTTATAACCGGTGGGGACAACTGGTATATAAAAGTACCGATCCCAACTTCAAATGGGATGGAAAGATTATCAACAGCAATAAAATTGTGTCGCCTGGCGTTTATTATTATCTGTGCGATGTAGAAGAACCAAGGCTAAATGGTATCTTTATCAGGAACCTTACAGGTTTTGTATATGTGTTTACCAACGAGGCGCCGCAAACAATTCCACAACCAGAATAAGAAAACCGTGAAAAAAATTGTATTCATAATATTATTGACAACGCTAATACCTGCGGCCGTTATTGCCCAAAGGTCGAAAGAGTATTATATGACTGCTGCTGCCATGCTGAATTCGGGGAAAACCGACAGTGCCAGCCTGATGCTTGATGCTGCCATTGCAAGGGAACCCGATAATTTTACCTTTTATCTTAAAAAAGGGGAAGTGGAATACCTCAGGGGAAATATTACTGAAGCCCTCAGAAACTTTGAAATTGTAAACAGTATCAAAACCGGATATGCTGACCTCTGGCTGGCAAAAAGTTATGCATTTGCAGATAAAGACTCTATGGCCATAGCATACCTGAAAAGCCACCTTCAGTCGGATTACAGGGTTCGTGAAAAAATAATAAAAACCGATGCCGCCTTTAACCGCCTTCAATTGTCAGAAGAATGGTTCAGGGTGTGGCAGGAAAACTGGTACACAGAAGAAGATCTGCTCGAAGAGGATATAAATTTCATGCTGAAAAATGATCAATACCTCGATGCCTTGGCACTGATTGATTCAAAACGCCCCGGTTCGAAGAATCCCGGTCCGCTTTACAGGTATAAAGCACAAATTGCCGGAGACATGGGTAATTACAAGGCTGCCGCCATGGACTGGACCGAATTTCTGAACTATAACAGCGACAATCCGGAAGCGCTTAAAGAGCGCGGGAATGCTTATCTGAACACAGGTAAGTTCAAAGAATCAGCCGAAGATTTTTCGCGATTACTGCGCATTGAACCTGCCAGCTTCGATGTGTATATTTTAAGGGCGAAAGCTTACCAGGGACAAAAAAACTATAATGATGCTATAAAAGACCTCAACCTGTTTTTAAGCTATTTTCCCAATGATGAAGCAGCCATCTTTTTTTGCGGCCAGTTGAATTATGAAAACGGTAATTATGTTGAAGCCCTGAGATTTTTTAACCGAAACCTGAGGATTGACAACTCAAAGCCCGACTATTTTAAAGCCCGCGGCAAAGCATACTACCAGACAAAAATGTACAAATACGCGATTGAAGACCTTTCGATGTCGCTCGATCTGAATCCTAACGATGGGGAAGTTTATTATTACAAAGGCTTTGCAAGATATTACTCGGGTGATTCAACGGGTGCATGCGCCGATTGGAAAATTGCGGCAAGGCTGGGAGATAAAAAGGCTGTTGAGCAGATCATTAAAAATTGCCAGTAATATTTACCTTGATAACAGGGCCAGTACCTCGAAATGATGTGTCTGCGGGAAAAAATCGTATGGTATAATTTTTTCGGCATGGTAACCTGCGTTAACCAACTTATCTAAGTCTCTTCCCAATGTTCCTGCGCTGCAGGAGAGATAGGCGATTTTGTCCGCCAGCACGCGGTTCACCAACCATTCTGTTACTTCTGGCTCAAGCCCGGTGCGCGGAGGATTGGCATAAACCATTACCCTTCCCTGAAACTTTTTTTGCTCAAGCCATTTATCAACCTGCGGCAACCGCTCGGCACATTTGCCACGGTAAATCTCCGCACCGGGCACATTCATTGCCAGCAGGTTAAAAGCGCTGCCTCCAAGCTCAACTGCAACACACTGTGAAGTTTTGACCCAACGTGCGGCACTGTAACCGATACCCGAATATAAATCCACAATTCTGTCGTCGCGGCCTGCATCAAAGAATTTCTCAGCCTCATCAAGCGATTGCAGGTAGAGTGATGGGATAACCTGCTGAAACGCCCCGATACCATAGAGCATCCCATTCCCGTCGCGCGAAGTTTCTTTGCCGTAAAGCAGGTGTAATGGCGTTTTTTCAAAAATCCTTCTTCCTGCCGATGGATTGTAATGTATCCACAGGCCTTCAATTCCAGTTTGCTCCAGAGCTTTTTTACATTCTCCGGTAAGCCATTCAAGGCTGGCACCACCTTTTGATTTAAGTATCAATACCACCTGCCTGCCATATTGAACATAAAATGAAAGAGGAAAAAAACGCTCTTCCGGCAAAATCTCCATGAGCAACCTTACTGTACCGTATACAATGGGATGATGAACCGGACAACCTGGTATTGGAATGATTTCATCCCTGCTTTTCATTCCAAACAACCACCTGTTTTCACGATATACCACACTGAGTGTTACCTTTTTCCGGTAACCCCACCTGTCTTCATCATCAAGGCTTTGAAAAGGTAAAATAGCACCTGTGTATGGAGAAAGTTTGGCAGCGAGCCATTTGGATTTTTGCGCCAGGCTTTCATGCACCGGCAATTCCCTATGCCTGCAACCGGGACATTCACAAACACACCCTGCCCTTAACATGTGCTGAAATTATGAGAACATTTAAAAGCAGGCATAAACATTTCAACAACTTTTTCCGTAAGGTTTTTTGCTAAATTAAAATCACATCCCCCGTTTGAATATTCTTTCTATGTTCTGAGACTGAAGCATAAAGTCTGCAAGGACTATTGCTGTGGCAGCCTCAAGTACAACCGGCACACGCAGGGCAATGCAGGTATCGTGTCTGCCTTCAATCTCCAGGTCGGTCATCTTACCAGTTTTGAAATTCATGGTTTTCTGAGCCTGATGGGTACTGGAAGTTGGTTTTACAGCAACCCTGAAAACCAGGTCGTTACCATTTGATATTCCCCCGTTAATGCCCCCGGCATAATTGGTGGATGTTTTTCCTTCAACCGAAATAATCTTATCGTTATGCTCGCTTCCTTTCATACGCGCTGCATTGAACCCCGAGCCAAACTCGATGCCTTTGATGGCAGGGATTGAAAAAACCATATGCGACAGCACCGCCTCAACAGAGTCGAAAAAAGGTTCGCCAAGCCCAACAGGCATATTGGTAATCCTGCACTCAATGATGCCCCCGATTGAGTCCCTTTCTTCAATTGCCTTATCAACAGCTTTTTCAATGTCGTGACTTCCGCCTGCTTCAATAAGTTTAGCTTCTACCCTGAGTGGATGAATAAGTTTCTTGGCAATTACACCAGCTGCGACGAGTCCCAATGTAAGCCTTCCGGAAAAATGCCCGCCACCCCTGTAATCTTCAAAACCCCCGAATTTTTTTGTTGCAACAAAATCGGCATGCCCGGGACGGGGCGTTTCACGAAGGGCAGCATAATCCCTTGAACGTGTGTTAGAATTTTCAAAAGTAACAGCAATCGGTGCACCTGTTGTAATATCGTTAAAAATACCACTCACAATTTTGGGTATATCCGACTCCTTGCGGGGGGTAGTGCCTTTGGCCCCGCTGCGGCGGCGGTTAAAATCTTCGGTAAAATCGCTAAACTGAACAGGCAAGCCTGCAGGACACCCGTCAATTACAATTCCGATCCCGTTGCCATGAGATTCACCAAAAATGGTAACCCTGAAAATTTTTCCAAAGCTGTTCATAAGGTCTTAATGAATAGTTTGTTTATAGGTTTTCGATATGCTGAATGGCCGCTTTCATGCGTGAATATTTAATCTGCCCGGGAGCTGTCTCTTCACCTTCATCCATAGCAGCAAATGTAAATTCGGCACCCAGAAAAGGGGCAACAATGCGGGTTATTTTACCCAGGTTGCCCATACCAAAGGCCACGACCCTGCCGGAAATGTTATAAAGCGATATTATGCGGGCATTGTCGTTGTTGGTTTTCACCATGGTGGCTATCTTAACTACATCGGCGCCTTTATTAAAACTTTCATGAATAACAGCCTGCAATTCTTCCAGTCCCGGGGTACACTCGTAATTATGATAGGAAATAATCACATCGCAATTGTGCAGGTGGGCATACTCAATAATTTCTTTTTTAAAATTGTCGGCTGACTCATATTCTATATCCACATAATCTGCTCCCGCCCCAATGGCAGCCTTGAGTTTTGGCAGCCTTTCAGTTTCAAGTCCTTCAACCGGCCGGTAGGTGGCAATAAGTTTTTTTTTAAGTGAAAAAACAGCATTTATCTGTTCTATTGAAAACTGTGTGAGGTCTAAACGAATTTCTGCCATGTCGGTTTTTTCAAGTTCCGACATGCATTTCTCAAAATCTTTATCCGATATCGCTATGCAAATCATGAATAATTTCCTCCAGTTTGTTCAGTTTGGTTTTATAAGAAAAGGCTTCCCCGATTTGTTTAATCAGTACCAGGTGTATTGAATCCCCTTCACGCTTTTTATCCTGTTTCATTGCAGAAAGCACCTTTTTTATATCAAGGCTGATGTCAACAGGCAGACCAAAATTGCCAAGCAAGGTGTAAATCCTTTGATACTCTTTCCTGCTGAGGAACCCCAGTTTTTCGGATAGTTTTGCTGCCAGCACCATCCCTATGCTCACGGCTTCACCATGCAACAGGTCGGTAAGTTTTTCGAAAGAATGTGCAAAAGTATGCCCAAAATTCAACAACCTGCGTTCACCCTTCTCTCTTTCGTCAGCCTCCACTACTTTTGATTTTATCAGCACCGATTCATAAACAAGATGACCGATTACCTCTTCATCAAGGTCGAGCGCCTGCTGCCAGTGGCCCTCAAGATATTGAAACAGCTTATAATCTTTGATAACTGCAGCTTTCACAATCTCTGCAAATCCGGCAATAAACTCTTTCCTTTCTAAAGTTTTCAGCACATCGCTGTCGCATATAACAAATTCAGGCTGGTTAAAAACCCCGATCATGTTTTTATAACGATGAAAATTAACGCCGTTCTTTCCGCCCACACTTGCATCAACCTGCGACAAAAGAGTGGTGGAAACAAAACCGAACCGCAATCCCCTCATGAATACTGACGCGGCAAAACCGGCAACATCACAAACGATACCGCCGCCAAAGGCCACTATAAAAGTAGACCTGTCAACTTCGAGCTCCACAAACCGGCTAAAAATATATTGCAGGGTCTCAAGGGTCTTATTCTCCTCTCCTTCACCAATTTCAACTACATTAAAACCATTAAAAAAACTGTGATAATGAGCCGAAACAGTTTTATCGGTAACAATAACCGTCTTTACAGGAGGCAGATACTGTTTAAGGTTCGCGATCTTTTCCCCGATGAGGATTTTAGATAATTTTGTATCTGTCTTAATTTCAATAATTTTCATCTAAAACGATAAAAAAGGTATGCCAAAAATAAGGTTTAAAAAGCAAAAATCATAAAATTTCAGTAGGATATGCAATTTTACTGTCCAGGTCAACATCCTTCGAATTCATCACCTTGGTCTGGTGGTTAATAGATTCCTGGTGGATGGCCCTGAAAAGTTTTACAATGAATTCTTCGCCTAAACCTTTTCTTTCACCTTCTTCAATCCTTCTTCTTAACAACTCGTCCCAACGGCTTGTCTGCAAAATGGTGATGTTGTTTTGCTTTTTGTGTTCACCAATTTTTCTTGATATTGACATCCTGCATTCAAGTATTTTCATCAACTGGTCGTCGAATTTATCTATCTCGCCCCTAAGCTCTTCAAGGGTTGTCATCAGCACAGCGCTTTCAACATTTTCAGACCTTAGTACCAGGCTGTTGAGCAGGTCGTTCAGCACCTGTGGGGTAATTTGCTGCTGTGCGTCACTCCATGCGTTATCCGGGTCAATATGTGTTTCGATGATCAATCCTTCGAAGTTAAGGTCCATGGCCTTTTGAGATATTTCAAACAGTAATTCGCGGTTACCACAGATATGACTTGGGTCTGTAATGATAGGTAAACCGGGTATCCTGCGCTTAAGCTCAATGGGTATCTGCCACTGGGGGTGGTTACGGTAAAAAGATTTTCCGTAAATCGAGAAACCCCTGTGTATTGCAGCAAGCTTGGTAATACCTGTATTATTCAATCGTTCGAGGGCGCCAATCCAAAGTTCGGGGTCAGGGTTAACCGGATTTTTGACCATTACAGGAATGTCCACCCCATGCAAGGCATCGGCAATTTCCTGCACCGCAAAAGGATTCGCTGTTGTGCGGGCACCCAACCATAGAATATCAACACCTGCTTTCAGTGCATCGTATACATGCTTTACGTTAGCAACTTCGGTAGATGTGTACATACCGAGTTCTTCTTTAACATGCCTGAGCCATGTTAATCCTTTGCTTCCCACGCCTTCAAATGAGTTGGGGCGTGTTCGGGGTTTCCAGATACCTGCCCTGAAAATTTTTATCCCGTATTGCTTTAGTTGACGTGCAGTCTCCATTACCTGTTCTTCGCTTTCGGCACTGCAGGGGCCGGCAAGTATCAAAGGCCTTTTATTCAGGAGGCCTTCAAATTCGAATGGTTCGAGTTTTAAATCTATTCCCATGATTTTATTATTCTAAAATTGTTTTACCTTTTAAATATTCACCAAAAATATGCAGCCCGTCTATAAAAGGCCTGATGGCCTCAAGCGACTGCCTGTACATCTTATAATCGTTGATTTCAACATCAACAAAAAACCGGTATTCCCAATCCTGCCCGATAATCGGCATAGACTGAATTTTTGCCAGGTTAATATCGTAATACGATAAAATTGACAACACCTTCGACAAAGACCCTATTTTGTGTGCAAGGGCAAAAGATACAGAAGCTTTGTTCACTTCTTCAATATGGTTGTTGTCACCATTTCGGGCTTGCAGGATCAAAAACCTGGTATAGTTCATATGGTTTGTTTCAATGCCCGGCGCCAGTATCTGAAGCCCGTATTTCTTAGCTGCAAGCGTACTTGATATAGCCCCTGTGCGTGCCATGTTCTGATCCCTGATCATCTTGGCACTTAACGCTGTATCTTCACTGTCAATGAGTTTAATATGCGGATACTCTTCAAAAAATTTAAAACACTGAAGAATGGCCATAGGATGGGAATACACCTCGCTGATTGTTTCAATGCTCTCACCGGGCAAGGCTACAAGGTTCTGCCTTATACGCAGGTATATCTCCCCGATAATTTTCATTTTCGACTCAAGCAGCAGGGTGTAATTGGGCAAAATGCTGCCGGCAATAGAGTTTTCAATGGCGGTAATTCCGTAATCTACATGGCCCTGTTTCAAAGCTTTAAAGAGGTCTTTAAATGTACTTCTTGGGACAATTTCTATTTCTTCGTTTTCAAAAAAATTCATGGCGGCAATCTCATGAAAGGCACCAAAGCCTCCCTGTATTGCAATTCGTTTGACCGGATTTTTGGTGACACTCATAATTTACATAATTGTATTCAAAAAAAAATCCCGGAATTTCCGGGACTTATTTACTATTGCAATATTATATACAAATAAGCCCCTTCAGGTTATCCAGAAATAAAAGTAAAAAAAGAAGAAGAAGCTATTTGCCAGTGTTTTCATATTTATGCTTTAACAATGCACAAAAATAAATAAAGTTTTTTAATTTATCAACAACCAAACAAAGATAAATTACCTGCTGCTGAAAAGAATCCCGGACAGATTCTTTAATAAAGTCAAACAGCAGGATTTTGAATTTATAGAAAAAATCCTATCGAAACATCTTAATATTTAGCATTTTGTAAGTCACGAAAATTATTTATATCTTGTAGCCTTTTGAGTTACAACCGCATGTTCAGTGAAACACAACTTTTAAAAACTTATAAAACAAAATCCGGTGTTGAGCGAATCCCGCTTTTGGCGGGAGAGTGCACCCCCGCCATGAAAGCCTTTATTAAGGCTTACAAAGACGACCATGACATTGAAAAGCAGGCCGTGTACGTCTTCTTAATGAACATGCCCCACAAAACAACCACCCTGCAGGGTTATATGCCATTCAACAAACAGTTTGCCTTCGTGTTTACCGCGAGTACAGACGATGGCGCCACCGCCCACAACATTGCGCACGAAATTGCCCACGGTACATTTAATTTAAGGCACACCTTCAGCCCCGAAAACAGGTATGTTCTATCTCCGGGCACCACCGACAACCTCATGGACTATGCAGATATTTCTGCCACAAGGCTGGATAAGTACCAATGGGACTTGCTTCATAACCCCGAAAATGTGCTGTTTGCGTGGACGCAGGATGAAGAGGAGGGGGCCTTGATGGCAAGTAAAAATCCAGAAAAAGTAAAAGCCATTTTAGAATTTATAAGGAACAGTTACATTGAAAGTTCAACAGGTATAGTAAACCTCTATGAACATGGTAGTTATTTTGAAATATATGGAGATGTAAGCTTAATTGAAGGATGTTCTTCTAAAATTCATATTACAATGGGCATGGATGCATGGGAAAGTGGTGAGATATTAATCGACAAAGAAGAAATGTTAGAAACGGACGACCCTTTAAAAACCGGATATGACTATGCTATCAGCTATTTTAACAAGGGTAGACATGACAATAAGTTTGCAATTAATATATATTGTGAGAAGGTTGATAAGTATTTATTGAAGGATTATTTGACCGGTGTTTCTGAAAATCAATTACAGTGTATAGATGTTCCAAACTGTGATGATGTTGATACAGACTTGCCGTACAATGCTAATGAGGCCATTACTAATATTTTGAATTCTATCCGTAGTGCCAACATTGGAGGGCAGACCAGCACAAGCGTTCAGTGGCCTGAATCTGCTGGTAATTCTATGATTGGGTGTGAGATTAATTTATATGAAGACCTTAATTTTAGAATTGCGGTTACAAAAGAACTATATGCTCAGAATATAAAGACAAAAATGTCCAGTGTTACTTATAACTCGCACAACAGACCTGCTTCTGGATGGGAGGTAGTAAAAGCCTTTTTAAATGAATTAGGTGCAAGTTTTAAGCTTGGTGAGTTTTCAGGAGAAGAGAAACTACGGGTATTTCAGTTTTCCGATGTAAATAAACCAGACCATGAATTAAGCATTGTTGTTGAAGATAAGTATGTGAATATTTTGGGACACTATTTGTTTGGAGAAAGTTGGGAAACCGACTTTACAGAAACAGACCGACAATGGGTGCTGTATATTTATAGCCCAGATATATCCGGTAAATTTGAAGCAGTAAAAGCACAAACTGAAGGGAATCTTCTTGAGCAAAGGCGTTTAACATATTATGCCCTTACAAATCAATTTCCGGACAATAGTATAAGCCGATTAGCAGGTAGTTCTAATTCATTTTTAAGCAACTTCAATTACGCAGCACAATTAAAACACAACCCATCGGCAGAAACAAAAGGGGTTACAGTATATACATACACAGCAGGAAGTAATGGAATAAAAATATCAGAGACACCAATCCAATATAATTATAACCCTGAATTTAACGAAAATGATATTTATTATCCAGTAGATGTAAAACTTTGGGATGGCGACAACAATCAACCCGCACTAGGTAATGACTACTATGGGGAATATGATTTTAAAGGCAAGTACCGTGAAGGAACATTTGCTGTTGGTCCACCAACAGGAGGAGGTGGTGTAATCTCTGGATATTTGCGAGGTTTTGGTTATAATGAATTCTATTATGCCGGTGTTGGGGCAACTGCCACATATACACTTGAAGCATCAGGCGAGGCGGGTTTAGTTGATGGAACATATAAAGGAGAAGGAAAACCTACTCCATTAAACTTCTGTGGGCCTGGAACAAACATTACTGTTTCTTCTGGTGAATTTGGTTTGCCCCTTGGTTTTGCATTGTCTGATTGGCAAGGGTATGACAATGAAGGCATTATGTCTTGGAGTGGTATTACAGTTGGAATAGATTTAACATTTACACTTAAAGAAAACGTTTTGCCAGCAAGTGTGAATTACATTAGAGTGCAAACAGACTTACTGTTTCCTGCACCAAGTAAGGCAAAGCAAGAAACATTAAATATCTTAAATAGTAACCCTTATTATGTCGGAGAGTAATTTAACTAAGTTAATACAGAGTTTATTTTTTGGTTTATTATTAGTAGTATTAATAGTGTTTGCCATTAAGGTATTACGAAACAAAAAGGTTCCTGCAGTCGAACATAACAAAAGTATTTGCCTTCAAAGACGCGAAACGGAGTTTAAGGGAGTTGTTCTCGAAAACATTTGGAGCAGAGGGTCTTTTATTTCAAAACTTAATAATGGCAATTTATATAGATGGTGGTGTAAAAGCAAAGTTCGAGATATTATAGAAGTTGGAGATTCAATTTACAAGCCATCTGGTACTTTTGACACCTATATTTATAAAAATGCTAATCCCGATTCGGTCATATTTGTTGAATGCGATTTTGATTGTGATTATTGGGAAAAGAGATATGGGAAAGAATAAAACAAATAAGTACTATATGGCACAAATACGCCTTATAATGCACAAGTGAAAAAAAACATAATTTAGAATCATTCCAAACAAAAAATTTAAAGCGCAGCAATATTTTTATTAAAGAAGTCTTTGAATTTAGACTTGGTAAGCATGTTATTAATGATTTTGAAAACAGT
Organism: Bacteroidales bacterium; assembly: GCA_016936215.1. Classification (GTDB taxonomy): domain Bacteria; phylum Bacteroidota; class Bacteroidia; order Bacteroidales; family UBA10428; genus JAFGPL01. The sequence goes on along the minus strand of JAFGPL010000134.1, from coordinate 83 downwards.
TTGTTTGTCTTCATCTTCTAATTGCTGAAAAAGTTTAAATTGCCCCCCCTTCTGGCGCAAGGCCAATGTCATTAAGTTAAGCT
>JAFGPL010000133.1 GCA_016936215.1 Bacteroidales bacterium | reverse complement strand
ACCAAACAAATCATCAGCACTCAGCAAACGATTTTATACTCACTCAACTTCTCTCAAACTTTATATGCGCTTTTATAGTGTTTGCAATAGCTTTAAGTATTTACAATCCTTTTTTTATTTTTATTACTATCAGAAAAGATTGCAAGCATAAAGCATATAACGAATTTTATACTTTTTTACGCCGCGCTCCTCCTCTAAATATTCACAGTTAACCTTTTTTAGCGACTTACAAGAAAATCGCCCATTTATTTTAAAGCAAATAGAAACAAGTTGCTCTTATAAGCATATTGTGTAATATTTTAAAGTAATATCATGAAAAAAAATATATGTGTCCTTGTTATCATATTCTCTTTCTCTGTGTCAGGTTTTTCCCAAAAACAAACAGATGCAAACATAAATGGAAATGTCATCAATAAAATCAGCAAAGAACATATACCATATATACATGTATCAATAAAGGGAACAACATTAGGAACAGTAGTCGATGCAACAGGACATTATTTTTTAAAAAACCTTCCAACCGGAAAACATACCATAATTGCATCAGGTGTGGGTTATAAAACTATTGAACAAGAAATCAATTTAGTAGCAGGGAAAACTATCGAAGTTAATTTTGAAATGGAGGAAGACCTAATTATGTTGGAAAGTGTTGTGGTTTCTGCCAATCGAAACGAAACCAATCGTAAAGAAGCGCCCGTTATAGTCAATATTATCAGTCCCATATTGTTTGAAAATACCAATTCCGTATGCCTTGCAGAAGGATTGAGTTTTCAACCGGGTTTACGGTTAGAAACCAATTGCCAGAATTGCGGAGACCAGAAAGTCCGAATCAATGGTTTAGAAGGACAGTATTCGCAAATTCTGATTAATAACAGGCCTATTTACAGCGCCTTAAACGCTGTTTATGGTCTTGAACAAATACCGACAAATATGATTGAACGCGTAGAAGTGGTGCGTGGAGGTGGGTCGGCTTTATTTGGAGCAAATGCTATCGGGGGAACAATTAACATTATAACAAAAGAACCGCTCAGCAATACATTTCAAATAGGCAACAATTTAGCCTATCTTAACGGTGAAGTGCCTGATAATACTTTAACTATGAACGGCTCAATTCTTACTGATGATTATAAAAGCGGCATTTTCCTTTTCGGATCATTTCGCAACCGACAGCCGTTTGATGCCAACAGTGATGGTTTTTCTGAAATAGGTAAAAATAAAAATAACAGCTTTGGTTTTAAAAGTTATTTTAAACCCACAGCATACAGCAAAATTACACTTGAATACCATAATATATATGAATTTCGTCGTGGGGGTAATGACTTTGGCTCTCTACCACACCAGGCTGATATTACCGAACAAACCGGACATTTTATCAACGGCGGCGGATTAGATTATATCCTTTTATCAAAAAATTACAAATCTAACCTATCTGTTTTTGCTTCTGCACAACATATTGCACGTGACAGTTATTACAGCTCTAAGCAAGATGCAAATGCTTATGGAACCACGAAAGATATTTCAGCAATTTCCGGCATTCAGTTTTCAAACGACTTTGATAAAATTATCTTCACTCCTGCCACGTTCACAACCGGAATCGAATATCAAATCAATGAGATGCATGACCAAATGCCTGCCTATAAACGTGATTTTAAGCAAAATATTAATAATCTTGGCTTTTTTGCTCAAAACGAATGGAAAACCGAAAAATTAGGATTTCTTCTTGGAGCAAGATTAGATAAACATAATTTAATTGAAAAGCCAATAATTAGCCCAAGAACCAATTTACTGTATAGTTTTACTGATGACATTCAGATGCGATTAACTTATGCAACTGGCTTTCGTGCACCCCAGGCGTTTGATGAGGACTTACATATATGTGGCGTTGGAGGTGAAGCAAAGTTTGTTCGCCTTGCCGATAACCTGAAACCCGAAACATCTTATAGTTTCAGCGGTTCCTTTGATATGTACCATCATTTCGGAAAAGTGCAAAGCAATTTATTGATTGAAGTTTTTTATACTCGTTTAATAGATGTTTTTGTTTTAGAAGAAGTTTTGGAATCTGTGCCTGATACATTAGGAGTAATAGAATTTGAGCGTCGCAACGGCTCTGGTGCAGAAGTGTATGGAATTAATTTGGAAAGCAAAATTGCGTGTTCAGAATATTTTCAAATACAGTTTGGATTAACCTTTCAAAAGAGTAAATACCTTGAACCTGAGCAATGGTCTGATGATATTACTGTAGCGTCGCTTTCCCGCATACCACGCGCCCCTGATAGTTACGGTTATTTCACTGCAACTTTAAGTTCTTTTAAAAGCTTCACAGCTTCTCTCACAAGTGTTTATACCGGCAAAATGCTTGTTCCTCATTTTGCTGGTTATGTCTCTAATGATACTTCAATTGAGAGCTCGCCATTTTTTGAATTAAACATAAAACTTATCCAAAACTTTTTAATTAGTGATCAGTTCAATTGTCAAATAAATGGAGGCGTTCAGAATATATTGAATAGCTATCAGGAAGATTTTGATAAATACGCTTATCGAGACCCGGGTTATGTGTATGGTCCTTCACGTCCACGAACCTTTTTT
>JAFGPL010000132.1 GCA_016936215.1 Bacteroidales bacterium | reverse complement strand
GTTAACCCCGATTTACAAATACTCAATTTTGGGGTTTTTAAATAGCCAAAATTGATAGTATTTGTTAATCGTTTGAAAATTCCATGATTTTTCCGGGTTAAAATCGCCAGGCTATTCCTTAACATCAAAACCTGAAAGATCAAGATCAATAACCTGGCGAGGTTCTTTCAATTTTAATTTATTCCACTACCCATTCATGTATTCCTGTGGAAAAGCGTTCATTCAGTTTCATCTTCAGCCTGAGCGATTTGGTGGTAACAGGTGCAAAACTAAGCTCGTTCCATGCATCTTTTGAAGTTTTATAGGGATCGGTTGGTTTCACAGGTACCCATTTGCCGCCCGACAAATAAAGCAATTCCCACTCATCGGGTATGCGGCAACCCCCAAACGGCCCATCGTCAAACCAATAAACTTTGATGTAAGATACCTTTTCTGGATTTTCAAAGTCGTACTGCACCCATTCCCATGAATTGTTTTTCGGCCACATATGGTAAAACGGCCACTCCCTGTCAATCGAGCTTTTTGGCTCGTACTGGTCGTTGACGGCCATGAGCGCCTTGGTAGGAATGCTTGCTGTTACTTTACTTTTTGCCGCGATGGTCGGGGCAGGCATGGGTCTTACGCTGCTGTCCGAAACCGGAAGCCATACGGCCATCTGACCGGCGCCTTTGTTATTCCAGGTATAATAGGGTATGAGCGTTATATCCTGCGGTTCGCCTTTTTCCAGCTCTTTGTCCAGGTTATAACTTGCCAGTTGTGCCGTGGTTTTTACAACATTTACGCCATTTAACATTGTATCAGTGAATGCGGGTGTAAATGCGGCATTTTCATCAAACAAAAGGTTCAAAACATTTCCCCCGGGAGCATAGGGCCACTCGGCGCAATATACAATGGGCCCCCGTTCAACAGCTATTTTGCCATGGTCTGCTTTTACCCTGCTGTCAGCAATAACTTTTCTCACATCCATCGGCAATTCAAGGGTTATCAGGTCTCCGCTCTTCCATTTACGGCTGATTTCAACATACTCTTTATGGGTTGTAGTTTTTATTACTTTACCATTGACTGTTAGTTTAACTTCTGGTGATAATCCATCATTAAAGGTATATAGATTTCCGGGAAGCACTTCGTTTTGGGCCCATCCCGGTATCCTGAGTTTTATCGTAAACCTGCCCTGGTTTTCAGGATTGAGCGTTATTTCCACCTTACCGTTCCAGGGGTATTCTGTTTTTTGAATGATTTCAATGTCTGCACCCCTGAATGGAAATGCCGCGGTGCCCGATGCAAAAAGGTTTATATAGATTTCATTTTCTGTTTTGGCATAGAAGTAACCGGGCAATGAAGGCAGCAGCCGGGCAAGGTTGGGAGGACAGCAGGCACAGCCAAACCATGCACTGCGTTGGTGTTGCCCGAATGATTCAAGTACATTCGGATAGAAAAACCTGTCGCCTGAGAGTGATACTCCCGACAGGAAAGCGTTGTAAAGGGTACGTTCGAGTACATCATAATATTTTCCATCACCGTCGTGCAGGAACATGCGCTGGTTCCAGAAAATATTGCCCACCGAGGCACATGTTTCGCAATAGGCTGACATATTGGGCAGCACATAGGGCGGGTCAAAACCCTCGTTGCCCCCGCCGGAACCTATACCCCCGGTGATGTATGTTTTCTGCGAAACCAGTGTTTCCCATATCCTCATCAATGCATTATGATAAGCGGTATCATTGTAAATTGCAGCTATATCGGCCATCCCTGAGTACATATAGGTTGCTCTCACTGCATGGCCTACAGGCTCGGTCTGTTCCACCACTTTTTGATGTGCCTGGTTGTATTCATCACCACTGGGGCCCCTAACATCGAGGAAAAACTTCGCGAGATCGAGGTATTCTTTTTTCCCGGTAACATTGTATAGTTTAACCAAGCCCATTTCAACAACCTGGTGTCCGGGATAAATCTCAAGTTTGCCCCAGCCAAAATCTTTCAGCAGCAGATCGGCATTTTTAATGGCAATATCAAGTAAGGTTTTTTTACCGGTTGCCTGGTAATGTGCCACGGCTGCTTCATATAAATGGCCGCAGTTATAGAGTTCATGGCTTAGTTCAGGATCATTGACCCATCTTTTGTTCCCTGCCCATGGATGTGTATTCACCGAATCAATGGTGCGGTTTGTGTAAAGATAACCGTCGGGCTCCTGGGCCATGCCGACATAATAGATCAGAGTATCAAGACGCGCCTCAAGGTTTGCATCGGGTATAGTTTGCAGCGAATAACTGGCGGCTTCAATCAGTTTGTATATGTCGGTGTCATCGAATGGCAGTTCGGTTCTGAATTTCCCCTCCATCAATTTACCTGCTATTTTGAAATTGTCAACACGGCCGGTGTTGTAGCACTGGCCAATGGCGATCGGGATAGTCACTTCATAATTGGTCCTGATTTTTGGCGCCCAGAAGTTATCTGTTAACCTCACCGAAGTGAAGGGTACAGGTTCAATCGGGTATGCGTTTTCCTTCTTTTCAGCGCTGCAAAATGTCATCGTAAGCATTACAGCCAGTAAAAGAGTGCTTTTGAAGATGGTTTTTAATTTCATGATTATATATGTTTTAATGTTTAATCTATCTTATTGTATTATATTACAACTATTGCTGTTTTGGAGCAGGATTTATTTTGTAAAAAATTCAATCATTTGAACAATAGCCCTTTCATTCACCTTTCCATAAGAAGGCTGACCGGGATCAAAGCGGTGCATCATCGAGTTAATGGTGGGGCGGTATAGCCCTTCGGACTGATAACCGGCGCCTTCAAAGGCACCTACTTTATCTTTGAGCGGATGGTTGAATAAAAATGCATCAACATCTTTTTTACCGGCTATGATCAGGTTATCAAAATAATCCCGTGTAGATTTTATCACTTCTGGTTTAGCACCGGTGTTTGTTAATACCTGTATTGAATCAGCCTTTTTTCTGGTGAGCAACGCGACCTGCATGTTCAAACTGTCAAATGCTGCTTTGCCCCATTCTGTGGGAATATTGATACCCGGAGAAACCAGGTCCTTCCATTTTAACTGCGCAGGGTCGAGCAGCGCTGTTACATTTGGATCGGTGGGCTCAATGCCGGCAGGGTAAAAATCGCTGTAAGCGACATCCGAAGTGTAGTACTCATCACCCAGTCCGGCAAAACCATGTCCGAACTCGTGCAGGAAGACGTAATCACGGAGCGATGAACGTGCGGTAAATACAGTTTGCCAATTAAAAATTCCGCCACCACCGTATCTTTCCGAGTTCACCATAATTAAAATGGCATCGTAGGGAACCTGGGCAGCTATGTCACGTATGGCCTTGTTGTTATCGGCCAGCAGGTAACGGTCAAGGTCGAAAATATTGAATGAACTGTTTAGTACAGTGTTTCTGTATATTCCCTGTCTTGGTTCATCGGTACCGCTTTCGGCCGATGGAGTGAAAATACCGGCAATATTGAATTTATTACGATGGCTTGCATAGGGCTCAATACTGAAAAATGCCCCGGTAAAGTATTCGAGGTCTTTTTTAAATAACTTTTCTTCCTCTTTTGTATAACCTTCACCAATTATCAAAAGGTCAACCGATTTATGGGGAATACTGTTTTGAACCGAAAAAATTATTTCATCCCCGTCCCTTTTAACGTTTTCGGTGATGATATGATAATCCGCCGGATCAATGATGGTTTTATAAATAGGGCAGGGGATGTTATACCGGTCTCTCTTTTCAATAACAAATACAAATTTATTTTTTGGGTATGGAATAAGCACCGATTCATGGTATGTACGGCTCATTTTATCAAGGGCAGGGTTAGTGGTCTGATATTCACCGAAAGTGGTGCTGTACCCTGTGGAAAATACCAGGTTGTTGGTAAGGGCATCATAAACTTTGGCGCTGTATTTCCCCATGTTGTAACACTGAATAGTGTTTGAAGGATTCCCTGCCCACTCACCCTGAACATATATCTGATCGGGTATGATGGTTTCTTCTGTTGCATGTCCGGAGTGATAGAAATCTAACCGCATGGTGCGGTTGTGAAAATACCTTTCGAAATCAATCTGGTTCTGTCCCCATATTTGTAATGAACAGAATAGGATTATGAAGAATGATATTGGTTTCATGGATTTTGCTTTTGGTTAGTTTTGTTTAATTTACACATCAAATTTATTCATTTCCGGCTTTGTTTTAGCAGCGAGCTCAAAATGCTTTATACTGTCTCTACTACTGTGCCGATCTTGACATACTTACATTCTATTCTAATGTTTTTATAAATATTTAATTGCAAAGTGCCCAAAGTCTAAAGTCTAAAGCCTAAAGCCTAAAGCCTATTCTCCATTACTCAACCTCACCAGCAGCGCTTCATGTCCTGCCAGCCTGTGCTTCAGGTTTTCTTTGCTTGTGCCGGTAAAATCATTATTCCAGAGGTCTTTCACATGGTATTCGTTTTTCCACAAATTAAAACCATTTTGCGCAACAGAAAAATGATGAATGCCCATTTTTTTCCAATTAAAGTCCAGATCAACAGGCTGACTGCTTCGGTTAAGAAAACAAAAAGCTGCATCCCCGTCGCTAAGGGCTTTCACCCATATTTCAAGATCACCGTAATCAATAAATTTAAAGCCCTGCATTCCAAGTTTGTCCTGGTTAATGGCAATGGCTTCTTTATTTGTGAGTATCATACGAATACTGTCATCCATTTTTCTAAGGTCGTTGCCTGCCATTAGGGGTGCTGCGAGCATGCACCAGAGGCTGAAATGGGTTTTATATTCGGTTATTGTCTGTCCTCCGTTCCCTATCTCGAGCATGTCGGGATCGTTCCAGTGTCCGGGACCTGCATGTTCTTCAAGTCCAGCCTGTTTGTCGAGTATCTGAAGAACCCCAAGTCCGCCCCAGTTGATTGAACAATCGAAGCAGTCCCTGATATCTGCTGTGGTCCTCCACAGGTGACCGATACCTTTGCCCCATTTCCAGGGTTTGTTGTCACCCCATTCGCAAATGCTGAAGACAATAGGCCTTCCGCATTCTTTCAGGGCATCGCTCATGGTTTTGTAAGCCGCTTTTGCATCCTGGCCTTCGTCATAACACCAGTCGTATTTGAGGTAGTCCACTCCCCAGGCTGCATACTGCCTTGCATCCTGAAACTGGTAGCCGCGGCTTCCGGGTCTTCCCTGGCAGGTTTTGGAACCGGCACAGGAATATAACCCGAATTTCAATCCTTTGGAATGTATGTAGTCGGCCAAAGCTTTCATGCCCGACGGGAACCTCTCAGGATCGGGTATAATGTTACCGTCACTGTCCCGTCCCGTCTGCCAGCAGTCGTCAATTACAATGTATTCATAACCGGCATCTTTCATACCGCTGTTTACCATTGCATCTGCCATTTCTTTGATCATGGCTTCATTCACGTTGCAGCCGAATTTGTTCCAACTGTTCCAGCCCATTGGCGGGGTGGGGGACAAACTTTCGAAGCTTTGGCCGATACTACAATCTAACCTGATTATTAAACCTATAAAAAAAAGAAACACTATTATGCTAAGTCTTATGTTGGATTTGGGTTTCATGTTTTTTTCTTTTTATTTTTCTGACTTTTTTATTTTCGAACCTGTTTTTGATGGCCGCGTTTCATTCATCAGCCGGGTGACTTCTACAGGGCTCAGCGCAAAGTCGTATAAACGGGCGCTTGCTATATATCCGCTGAAGTTTTCATCGGGTGCCCCCGAAGCCCCTACCATGATCGCGCTGCGTGATACAAAAAGGGTTAATGGCAACTGTGTATTCAGTTGGCCGTTCACATATACTTTTTCCATCATTCCGTCAAACGTTACAGCAATATGCTGCCATCTGGAGCTTTCGGGCACATGTTTATAAGGCAGGTCTACCGCCCAATCGCCGTGAGCCATTGCCCCATAAGGGGCTGTGCCGTACATAAGCGCTGCATAAGACGATTGCAGCATCTTTTCCCTGGTATTCCAAACCATGATACATTCGCCATTGCCGGTTTCAGGATTGTAAACCCATGCGGAGGCTGTGAACTGGGAATTAAAATCCAGGCTTGCCGGAGCTATCTTATTTAGATGGAGGTAGCTTTCACCATTAAAATAAAAGGCTTTGATACTGTCTGTTTCAGTAACTTTAATATTGCCGGATTGTAAGAAATATCCTCCAAGTAATCCCTTATTCGAAATGCTGTCAGCAACATAGCTGTCGGCTAAAGCATCAATATCAAGGTTTACCAAAAGGCTGCCGGTACTAATGGCACCGGGGCCGGTTTTAATTTCCTTATTTTGAAGTGCCGGCGTTTCGAAAAGGTTGTCAAATACTTTTACATTCCATATGGCAGCATAGAGCCCTGACATCTCTGTTCCTGTAACGGTGATTTTCAGAAACCTTGTAACTACATCATTGTCATCCGTCACAGGGCACCCGCTTCGCCTGTTTCCTGTCTTATCTGCAAACATCTTCCATTTTTCGCCATCTTTAGAATATTCTATCTTATACTGGTAGTAATAGGTGGGATATTCAAACTGTATCATTACCCTTCGGACATTGACAGTTCTTTCAAGGTCAATAGTCAATGACTGTGGCAGCAAGTTGTTTGCGGCTTTCCAGAGGGTGCCGTTGTTATCATCAACAGCATATTCAGGCAAATATTTAAAATCTGTTTCACCGGCATATCTTGTAGCAGGAGATACAAGGTGATAATAAGATGATGCCGATACCTTCGCCTGAAATGCCATGTTTTCAAAAGGAACCTGGTTTGGCCCAGGATATCCCGTTCCCTTATGTGTGAGAATGATTTTTTTGATTGTGCTGTCATTTTCAAAATACATCGCATCGGCGCAAACCTGTCTGAACTCGCCTCCAGTGCTATGCGGATTGTTATGCCTGTGGTACAGGATATAATAGTTACCGTCTTCTTCCAGCAGGGAATGGTGGCCGGGACCGTCAATTGTTTCATCTTCACTGGTGACAAGCACAGGATTGTTGATCCCTTCTTTGTATGGACCGGTGGGATTGCCGGCATAGGCATACCGGACTGCATAGCTGCTTAACCTGCAGTCGCCCGAAGAATACATGAGGAGATATTTTTCGTTTTTCTTAAACGGATATGCAGCTTCGAAAGCCATCGGTATCTGGTCAATGGGTATATACCCCTGGCTGACAATTGAGAACATATCAGCAGGATCAATCTTTGCCCAGCCCATGCCGCCAAACGAGGTACACCAGGTACCGAAAAATGAATACAAGGCAGTGTCACCCAGCATGAGATATTGTGCATCAAGCGCAGGCAGGCGTTCTTTGCCGGTGCCTACAGGTATTAATGCTTTTCCACCGTTAACTGTTTTCCAGGGACCAACGGGGGTATCGGATACATACCCATAAATATTACAACCTGCTTCGCAATTGCCCATGAAGTAGTAAAACCTTCCGTCTTTTCCTTTCACTAAATCAGGTGCCCAGCAATTGGTAAGCCCTTCTGGCATGGGTAATTCCATCTCGAAATTATACCAGTTTACAAAGTCTTTGCTCATCCATACCTGGGGTTCACCGGAAGCCAGTTTGATACCGTCAGTCGTGGCATAGATATAATAGGTGTCACCGAATTTTTTTATGGTAGGATCTGCAAAATAGCCAGGCAGCAAAGGATTATGTATTCCCGCAGAAGTGTATGTGGAATCTGCCCTGGTATCTAAGGGGTGCAATACCAGTATTATGAGCATGAGGATAAATAAAAGGGATATTTTAATTGGTTGATGGTTGCTATCCACAGTTTTGGTTTTTAAGTTTTTATTCGGCAATGGTGAAATTTACAATTACTGTCACAAGTTTTGTCTCTGTTCCCTGTGTGTATTGATATTGCATCCGTACGGTGTGTTGTTCGCCGATGGTACAATATCCTTCGCCTGTCCTTAGGCCGCAATCCCATACCGTAAGGTTTTCATAAATTTCTATAAAAACATGGCCATTGGCCCAGTACCCGGGATTGTTATCGGCCTCAAACCATGCACCATAAACGCCGTTGGTATTATTCATGCCTTCGGTGCCATCTGTTTTTAAAGGCACAATATTCGTGGCAGTGCTGTTCAGTTCAGCTTCAGTAATCCCCAGCAAAGCTAACAACTGGTTTTCATCAACATTTACAGAAACTGTCTGCTCATATCCTAATACGTACGACATGCTAACATTGCATGTAAGTGTCCCGCAGTCTGTTTTGGTTGTTGGTACTGTGCCCTGTGGGTAATTGTTGATCACAGTTGTCAGATAGGGTACCCGGTCAGTAAGCCAATCCTCCATATGTAGGATTTCAGCGGTGTAGTTTTTATCAATCGGCCAGCGATCAAAATCACGGGCCATTGCATCCTCTAAGCTTGCCGCGTATTGATCCATAATCTTCCATGCGTGTTCAAAAATTGAATCTTTTACTTCGTTCCAACGGGACTTATATTCAGAAACAAACCGGTGGTTGCGGAACATTTGTGTAAAGAATCCTGAAATCCTGTAGCCGTTGGTATGATTGGCAGGATCGGTACCCAAAACCAGTTCCTGCTCATTAAAAAAGTTATGGCCGGTGTACATGGTGCCCCAGTCAAAATCGAAGCCTGCATCGAAATCCCATACAGGGCCCATCACATATTTTCCGCCTTTGTCTTTGTGTATAAAGACACTTCTGGGAGCATCAATTTCTACATTATAAACCAGTTCCTGCAATATGAGGTAATCAATAAACGACGAAATGTCAAGAAGTACAGCTACAGAATCGTAATTATAATCATTAATTGCCTGTTCGAGTTTGGCAAAATCGTGCTGTGCAGCATATAACTGGTCTGAAACAGGGTCTTCGGGATATTTTACACAAACGGGAAGTTCGAAGACAGAAGACCAGAAATTGTCACCTGCACCGGGATTAAGGTCAGGGCCGTCATCAGCGTCAAGGCAAATGAGCCATCCGTCTGTTTTATCTATGTTAACCCGGTTACCGCCTTCCTCTACCTGTTCGGTCAACTGGTACAGTCCAATATAATCACCATTCAGGGTGACTTCTACATACCTGGTATGGTTGGTAAAAGGAAGGCCTAACCATTGTGCAACCTCAAAACCGAATGTATTCATCAAATCGGTGGGGTCGCGGTAATTTGCAAGCAATACCCAGTCTTTGTTCTTCCCAATGCCTAATATCCCCGATGATTCATCGAGTTTGATACGGTATGGCTTTTTGTCGTACCAAAGCCATGACGAGTTGCCCCTGCCGCGTATGCGGGCTGTTCCCTGATAATCATCATAAACGCCTTTACCATCAATGGTTACCGAGCAGTTAAGATAATCTGCTGATTCCTTAGATACAACAGGGGCGTTGTTTTCAACCTGTATGACCATGTCGAAAACCTGAAATGTCAATGGTACTTCAGTATTATTCCCCGGATCTTCCGGCCCCTCTTCTGACGGTTCACAAGATATGAGTATAATAATTGCTAATATGAGGTATAAAATCTTTTTCAGGTTGAGGATTGTATTCGTCATGAACTTCATTTGAGATATGTATATTTTTGTCTTCAGGGCAAAACCTTCAGGTTTAAAACCGAAGGCTTGCCTCAAAGACATTTTTTTGTACCGGGAATCCGGTATTGTTATAAAATCTAATTCATTGTCGTTTGGTTAAGAAGAAGACTTCGACTATCCGCCTGCCTTAGCAGTGCGGCGGGCAGGCGCTCAGGCTGACCGTCACCCTGAGAACTCGATAGTGCTAAAACACTATTTAATAATTAGTTGACACTTTTGTCAGCCTGAGCGTAGTCGAAGGCTATTACCATCGTGTCATTAGCAGCGTAGTCGAAGGGTATTGGCAATATTTAAATTGAAAGTGCCACCTTAACTAAACGATATTGAATTCTAATTTGTAATTGTAATATTAAATTCAAAATCAGCCGTATAATACTGACCCGTAGCCGGTGAATACACCATTGCCTGTTTTATTTTGTATGTATCACCGACAGTGCATCTTCCCGGATGCTGGCCGATTGAAAAAACAAAATTCGAAGCATCGAATTCGGCGAATACCCGGTTTACACCTGTTTCACCGGATGACCAGCTACAAACATTGCCATCTGCATCGAACCAATGACCAAGACCATTTGCTGTGGCATTAACAGCCATGGTACCATCACTGTTTACACCATAGAATTTTATTTTTTTGGTGGTGCTTGGCAGACCAACATTTGCAGTAATCTCGGTGGTGCTCAACACGAATGCATAACATAATTTCACAACATCAACTGAAACTGATGTCCCTGTATAAGCGCTTGCATCGGCCGGGAATGAAAGATTATAAATAAATGTAGTATCATGTGGCTGGTCTTCGGGTGTGAATTCAATAACCCCATAAATATTGGTTCCACTAAATTTAATTTTGTAAGGCCACTGCTCATCGTTAGTAGCATCTTCGTCCCAGGGGTGCATCCAGTATGAAGTGGGTGCTCCGCTGACAACAAACCACAGGTTGCTACAGTTTTCAGGACATGTAAAGCTTGCGGTGCCTGTATTTGCAGAAAACATGTCGCTGTAAACCCTGGTACCATCTTCTTTAAGCGCCGCAAACCCGTATCGCCAGCCGGCAGAAGGAACATTAATGGCATTGTACCCTGTTGCGCCTGCAATTCCTGCGAAATCTGCAGTTATGATCGTACCAGCCTCGGGTACATTCAGGCGAATGACATTATAACCGTGGTTTTCGGGGCAGTTATCTGCCGATACCTGCCAGTAGCTGTCTTCAACTTTATTTAGGGCAGTTTGATGGGCCCCGATATAGTTTTTACCATTTGCCCGAAGGGCGTCCAGGTCCCAGGTAACCATTTTACGGGCATAGTCAAACTGCTCGTTGTTGAATTCTTCCAGCGTGATACCGGTAATGCGCATGTATGCCTGTGCAGGGTCTTCCTGTCCCATGGCCCCTGACTGTTGCCAGAGTTTTGCTATAAAATCCACACCATGTTTATCTGCCCAGTAATAATTGATGAAATAGTTGGCATACCGTTGCCATTCGTGGAATGTGGAGCGATGGCAATTGTCTATGTATTCGGTAAAGTTATAAGAGGTAAATGCCTGTACAGGATAGCTTTGAAATGACTGCCATTGGGCGCATTGTTCCCAATACCCATTACCCCCGTTGCCACCAAAGCCATACCGCCAGCCTGAATTTCCTTCCAGATCGCAATAAACCTGGTATTGAAAACAGTGGCCAATTTCGTGGGCAATGGTAGAACCCACGGGTTGACACGTGCCCGGGCTTACCCACAATGCACCAATGGTATTGTCATAACCGGCACCGGTGGCATTCCAATCGTCCTGATAAAAGAGGAATATCATCATCTTGTAATCGTCGGTTTTTGAATTACCGGGAGTGATAAATTTCAACGTGTTCACATTCATATCGTAAAATTCCTCGGCTTTCGTGAGCAGATCGTCAATATCTACACGGTAGGTTGTATTTGGATAATCGGTTGGTGTAACAATTCCATATTCGTCGTACCCTTTGCCCCAGAAGACAATGAAATGCTCTGATTGTTTGCTGCGTCCATAGAACCAGGTACTTGAACTGCTGTAAAGGTCCATGCCCTGTAGTTCCTGGGGTATATAGATTTTACTTGTATCAATTGTTCCAGGATCAATGGTTCCGGCTGAGCTTTTTTGTTCAATGGAAATTTCTCTTTCAGTAGCCCCCGATTTAACCACTATTATAGCTGTGCGGACAGAATCTGCTGTATTTTCAGCAATTGTGAGCGTTACGGTAATCATTTCATCAGCATTCCCGCTCATAGGGCTGGCCACAACCCAGTCCTGGTCAATGGATTCGATTTTCCAGTATTGATCGGACTTGATACGGGTGGTTATCTCGCCACCTGTGCTGCTTATAGAAACAGAAGTTTTTGATATGGAAATATATGCTTCTGTCTCAGGTTCTTCTTTTTTACAGGAAGTGAGATTCAGAATGCTAAAAATCAGTAAAGTAAGGAAACATAGACCGGGTATTCCCGGCCTATGTATTGTACTAATCAACTCTCTAACCATGATATGAAATTATTTTATTGTAAGTGCAACTTTTACTTCGGCACGTTTGCCGTCATTTACAAATGCCAGTCTGCCGTAATATGTTTGTCCCGATACACAGGCACCAGGGTATTGGCCAAAACCAATTTCTTTGGTATCGGCCCTGTATTCCACGTACATGGTAATGCCTTCACCGCCCCATGTGCAAACATTGCCGTTTGCATCAAACCAACAGCCATTGTTGGCAGTTAACAACGGTAAATCAACCCGAAGGAGATCATCAGACTGGTTAACACCATAGATGGTCGCGGCTGCAGGGCTCGCACCGATTGCCTGGATAATTGCTGCAGTGTCGAGGGCAAGGGTATGATCAATCCATGAAACGGTAGCAACCGAATCGGCTGAAAATGCAAGATTGATAGTGGTTTCAAGTGTTGTTTCAGGATATGGTAAGCTTGTCGGCTCGGTAATGGTCATATTAACTACAACATTATATTGCTTGAGCGTGGTTAAGTTTACAAATGCCAGTTTTGCAGAATATGTTTCTCCAACAAAACAGCTATCCGGCATCTGGCCTACACCAATCCTCTGTGCATCAGTTCTGTATTCCATATACATTGCGATTGCTTCGCTACCCCATGAACAAATCTCACCCGACCTGTTGAACCAGAAACCGTTATTTGCAGTATAACCACCATCAAACAGAGAACCGTCAGAATTAACACCATAGATTATAGCTTCCTTAGGATCACATCCAATTGCATTGGCAATGGTTACGGAGTCAAATTCCAGTTCATGGTCTACCCATCCGGCTGCTTTTTCAGCTTCAATGTTAATGTTCTGGGTGCCTTCGAGAGTTGTAACCGGAACTTCAACTACCTCTTCGGGAGCGATGGTAACATTGAAGAGGAAAGCCACTGTAGTCTGGTCATACTTCATGGCTTCCACAATTTTATAGACATTTCCTACCGTGGGACGATCGGGAAAGAGTCCAATGCGGAAATCCAGTGAAAATGTATCGACTTTCTCACAGAATAAATATGCCTGGTCACCCCAACTGCAAACATCTCCATTCGCATCGAACCAGTGTCCGAAGTAATTCGTGGTTGAAGGATTGGTGACTTCATACTTGGTAGAGTAATTGTAAGCAAAGAAGGTAATTTCATTACCTGCCTGTACACCACCCTCTAAAGTACCTAAAGCTGTTGCTATCTCAGCTACTGAAGTATACTCAAACAGTTCAATGAGTTTTGCAGAGTCCACAGTTACGACAACCCCATCATAACCTTTGGAAATGGGCACGGTTATATCTATTGAATAAATATAGTCTGCAGGAATGATCTGTTTCAGCGAATCCTGACGGGCTATTTCATCCAGTTCTTCCTGGGTGTATTCGTGTTTACTGCTATCATCTTTTTCGCATGAGACGAAAAATAATCCAACAAAGGCTAATAAAACAAAAGTGGCAAAAATGATCTTTTTCATAGTTGTTTTTTTTATGTTAATAATATTTAGTCAATAATTAAAGTTTATTCATCATATCCAGGATTCTGATTTAAATTCATGTTGGCATCCAGATAGTCTTGATGAATAGGATATAAATTCTTTTTTAAATCATCCGCTAATGGAACTGATGTTGCATCGTAGCAAAAACGTGATTTCCCATTGTAGATATTACGAGAACCATCTTTCAGACGAAAACGGATCAGGTCCTGACGACGGTGGTGTTCCCCGACGAACTCCCATGCCAGGTCATCAAGTAAACCTCCCAGTTCAATGTCATCGCCACCTTCATAGGTGAATACCTGCAAATCCGCGCCAGTTCCGTCAAGTTGTGTTTCTCTATATCCATAGTCATAAACACTGCCACCTTCCAGGTCTGCAACAGTACGTATCGCTTTGCTCGGATTTTCGGGGAAGGAACGTTCACGTACCTCAGAAACTAAGTCAGCAGCAATTTGCTTATCTTCTCCCAACCGTAACAAACACTCAGCTTTTATAAACATAGCATCGGCTAGTCGATAGAAACATACATCATCTCCATAGGTACCATCGGGTCCGGAGACAATTTCCTTTTTCCAGAATCGGGCGCCTTCCATCTTATATGCTCCGGGGTTGTTGATGCTATGTACAAAAGTTGAATAATTCAGTGGTCCGTCAGCAGTGGTAATAGGAGTGGCAACAAGGCCATCGGTAGTGCCGGCAGCAACGTGATCGTTGTACTGATAGATTGAAATATCTGTACCATTCTTTTGATAGGAATATTGTGGTCCGAATAACCATGTATCTGCCTTGCGTTTATCATCCGGATCGTAGGTATCCATGAATTGAGGTACTGCACAGCTTCCGTTCCAGGGAGCCGCATTTAGCAGGAAGGTGGCAGCACTGGCGGGGTGCAGACATTTGTTACTCAGATAACATGCCGAAGCGTAGTCTATATCAAGAGGGATGGCAAAAATGATTTCCTTGCAACCACTTCCATCAGCCATATGTGGATCTTTATAGTTCTGAGCCAGTTGATAATTGGGTGTGGCCAGTACCTCATTTACTTCGTCCAGGGCTTCGGTGTACCATTCATCGCTGGTGTAACCCTTTTCAGTATCACCATAGAACCATGCATTATGGTTGAGATAGATTTTGGCAAGCGTCATACAAGCTACATAATAATTCATACGCCCGTAGCTTGATGTTTTTGGTAAATCAGGTTTTGCTGCATTCAGTTCAGTAACAATGAAGTCGAAAATCACAGAAGGATTTTCCTGCACAGGCAAATACCCACCAGGATATACTGATTCAGTAACCAGAGGAATATTGCGGAAAATGTCAAGAAGGATGTAATAATAGAGCGCCCGCATGGCACGCAATTCGGCCGTTTTTGCCTTATCTTCCTGAATCTGTTTCAAAGCCAGTAATTTATTGCAATATCCAATTCCGACATAAGGATAATTCCAGGTCTGCCAGAAGTGGCCAATATATGAATTAAAGGTATGCTTATGCATTAGTATATATTGCTCTCCCCAGCCAACTCCTATACGCAAGGGTGTCATGATCAGATCTCCGCTTTCTTCGCACTGATCAAAGAGTCCTTCCCAGGCCCAGTATGTATACCGTAAATTGGTATAAACAGGACCCGACATACTTTCAATTTCTTCATCCGTGTATTCAATTATTGTTTCGTCCAGTGTATCGTAAATATGTTCCTCCAGATCGGTACAGGATATGTTAAACAAAAACATTCCAGCTATACCTGCTATTGTTATGATATTGGTATATTTCATATTTAACTTATTTAAAATTAATACTTGCTCCAATAGTAAATGAACGGATAGTTGGGTATTTGTCTCGTCCGTCAATACCAAGAGCATATGGGTCACCATTGCTCAGTTCCGGATCCATTCCTTTATATTTTGTAAGGCACAGTAGGTTTTCACCTGACAAATAGATTCGGAAATTGTTGATATTTTTTATATTAGAAGTGTTAAAGCGATAACCCAGTGTGATGTGATCTATTTTCAGAAAATCTCCCTTCTCAAAATACCAACTCACAATGGTTTGTGTTTGAGCAGTTGATAAAAGCCGGGATTCTCCCGTAGGGTTGCCGTTCACATCAACAATTGGAATGAGATCAGCAGCAGACTCAAGCCTGTTGTAAGCAATCGAATTGTTTTCGTAGAACATACGCTGTTCATTAATAATATTAAAACCTAATTGTGAACTCATTTGAATGTTTAGGTCGAAATTATTATATATGAAGGAGTTGTCCCATCCTAAAAAGATATTCGGTATTGCTGAACCCATCCATTGACGATAAGTGTCGTTAGACATACCTGCATTCCATTCCTCATATAAGCCAGTAGCAGGATTCTGCACCATCCACATTCCGTTTTCATTAACCCCGTTTGTTTTAAGTGTCCAGTATTTTCCAAAAGAAGAACCGACCTCCACCCTTTGCGTGGGTAAAGAAACAGGATCACCTGCATAACCTGTATTAAAATAGTTTTCAGTTTTATACAGGTCATTTTCAATACTTACCAAAACGTGTGAATTGTGCGATGCCGTCAGGATTGAATTGTACTCGAACTGAGCTGTTTTGACTGGAGTAGCCTTTAACATCAGCTCAAAACCACGGTTTCTCATCTTCCCTACGTTGGCATAAGTCGAGTTATAAGTGTTTGGAGGAAGGGGTACTTTGTATTCATTGAGTAAACCATTGGTATTTTTGTTGTAAAAATCAATTGATCCGCCAATACGATCATTCAGGATAGCAAAATCCAATCCTATGTTTAACTCTCCCGATGTTTCCCAATGAAGGTCCGGATTGGGATTATTGAGAGTCTCCAGACTTTGTTTCCATATACCATCTGCATTCAGGTAATAGCCCCAGGAAGTACTGTTGTAATTCCATTGGGTAATTGACATATAGCGATCTCCTGCATTCATACCTGTAATACCATAACCTGTACGCAATTTCAGGTTGCTTATCCAGTTCAGGTTACTCATAAAATTTTCGTTGCTGATGGTCCAGCCAGCAGATACACCTGGGAAAAGTCCCCATTTATAATTTGCCCCGAATCTTGTGGAACCTTCGTTACGCAGACTCACCAGCAAATTATATTTATTCTGATAGGCATATGTGATTCTACCGAAATAGCCGCTCAGTTCGCTTTCCCACTTAGAACTGCCCATACCGGCTTTACCCTCTTTCAACGCAATACCCATACTTAAACTGTTATAAAGATATGCATCTGTGGGGAAGTTCCAGTTTGATGCCGACATTGATTCATACATATCGAAATTATAGCTATATCCTACCATTGCTGAAAACCGATGCTTGGTTCCGAAGTTTTTATCGTACCTGGAGGTCAGTTCAAACTGATTGGATTCAGAATAGCTGCTGCTCTTAGATGCAGAGCCGTTATTGCCTGCAGTTGTGGCTGTGTAGTAATTCTTGGTAGTATATGATTGGGTGTTGTTGTTTGAAAGATTAGAGGATACCTTCAGGTTAGTCTGCCAGCCTTTAATTGGTTCAAAGGTGATATTTCCAGTCATACGGGTCCATTCATTCTTGTATTCACCAATATTTTCATAGATCATCGCTACAGGATTGTAATATTGGAATACGGTGAAGTCTTCGTTATAACCAAGTTCAGGATCACCTTCATTATATACCGGAATGGTCGGATTGCGGATGACCGCCTGGCGATAAATATTGTTTAAATCTCCAGCGCTGGCACTGGTCACATCGTTTTTGTGTGTTCCTTTTACAAGGTTTAAGTTAATTTTCAGTTTATCGTCGAACATCCAATGACTAACATCAAAATGTATTTTCAATTCTTCGTTGCCTGATTTCTTAATAGTTCCTGCTTCCTGACGATATCCGGCATTGACGGAATAACTAGATTTCTGGGTTCCTCCAGTGATGCTAAGATTGTGGTTCTGAGTATAACCTATTTGTGAAACCGCTGACACCCAGTCGGTATCCCATCCCCCATCGCTGAAAGTAGTCTTTCCCTTACGGATATCGCTGGGATCCATAAAATCTGCAAGTTTATAGAAATCAGAAATGGTACCATAACCAGAATAGTTTACAGTAGTTGTTTCCTGACGCAAACCGGATTTGGTAGTAATAATTATAACACCACCTGCACCTCGTGTGCCATATATTGCAGCGGCAGATGCATCTTTCAGTACGTCAATTGATACAATGTTTTCAGGAGCCACTGTATTCAGGGAACCTTCGATTCCATCAACCAGCACCAGGGGGGCGTTTGATCCTCTAAAACTGGTTATACCGCGTAATCTGATGGTAGATTCCTCATTCGGGTCTCCTGAACCTTTGGTTACAATGAGGCCGGCAACTTTTCCCTTTACAAGTTCTGCAGCATCCTGGATGTTACCTGCCAAAAAGTCCTCGCTCTTCACGCTCACAACCGCGCTGGTTACATCGGCTTTGCGCTGGGTGCCGTAACCGATTACAACAACCTCTTCAAGCGCTTCAATGCTTTCAACCAGGTCTACATTTATTACTGACTGATTGCCAACTTCGACCTCTTCAGCAACATACCCGATAAATGAAAAGACAAGAACAGCATCGGGCGAAGGGACAGCTATTTCATAATGCCCGCTTATGTCGGTGATTACACCAACAGAAGTTCCTTTTAGTATCACGTTTACACCCGGAAGCGGTTCGCCTGTGGTAGATGACTTTACCGTACCGGTTACAGTAATTTGTTGCAACAATGCTTTCGGTGAAATCAATACCAGGTTGTTTTCCATTATTTTGTATGTGATCTCAGATCCGGCAAACAACCTGTTCAATAGTTCTTCTGCCTTCATATTGTCTGCCACAAGTGTTACATTTTTATCAACATTGGTTAGCAGGTCGTTGTAGAAGAAGCGTAAGTCACTTTGTTTTTCAATCTCTTTGAGGACTTCCCGCATCGAGGTATTTTCCATATTAATGGTGAATAACCCGTTTTGGGAATAAAGTGTCGCATTTAGTTGAAAAACCCCGAACAAAATTAAAAGTAGAGTTAGTCTCATAGTTAATAAGAGTTTAGTTTGTGTCGTTTTATAAAAAATAAGACACAGGTTTTTTCCTTTTTTCATACTTTTGTAGTGTTTTAGAAGTTTTAATCAAAATTTTCAGATTGCATGAACTGCAGAATGTTTGCGGCATTTTGCAGTTCTTTTTTTTAAGAGGGTCTTATATCATAGGCATAGGTTTTAAATAGGTTTGTTAATAATTATTGGTTGGGTTTGAAATATTTGTTCCTTGACAAAACTACCTGTTTCTGTTCTATTTTGTAATTGATGGGCGCGGTGAGCTTAATGGCTTCCATTACCTGTTCAAGTGTTTCGTTTTCAAGTATACCGCTGAACCTGTATTTTTTTAAAGCTTCATCATTGATAATAATTAATACATTATAACGTCTCTCAAGTTTGATGACCAGCGACTGCAGTTCCTCACCCTCGATAATCCAGCGGTTGTCTTTCCACGATGTATAAATTTTTGTATAAACTTTATCAATATCAATTGCCGGTTTTAATCCGGTATTTTTTGCCGGTTCAGTGTTTTTAGTCATAGTCTGACTATTGAGTTTGTTTTCAGCAGGGCTTTTTTTGTCAACCAAATAAACCATTTTTTGATTTGCACTTAAAATGATGTTTTGTCGTTTTTCCAAAGTTTCCTTTTCCTCTGAAACCTGCACCATCCCGCGTTCAACGGTAGTTTCTACATAATCTTCATCAGGATAGGCTTTTACATTGAATGCAGTACCCAAAACTTTGATATTCAGATCAGAAGCATTGATAACGAAAGGCAGGTTGGCATTTTTAGCAACATCAAAATATGCTTCTCCTTCAAGGTTAATGTCCCTGTTGGAATGACCGAACCGGTTATTGTAAGAAAGTTTTGAGCCCGAATTGAGCCAGATTTTTGAACCATCGGGCAGGATGAGTTGCGACCTTGAACCGTAGGGAACAATATATTCGTTGGTTGTAAGATAATTATCATTTTTGACACGGTTGCTTAACAAGTAATATGACAGAGAACCTGCAAGAAACAGAAGAATAGCCGCTGCTGCATAATAGTAAAGGTTTTTCATACTGATAAATAACGGATATACGTTTTTCCGGGCAGGTTTTTTAATGCTGAATTTAAATTGCTGCCATACTGTATCAGGATCATAATCATTTGTTTTTCTTGCTTTTGCAGTTGATTGCCAGATATCCAGGTATTCATCATACAACTTCCTGCTGTTGCAATTATTTTGAAGTTCTTTTTTAAGTTCAGTCAAACCTTCAACAGAAATCCTGCCTTCAAATAAGCCAATAATCAGCTTTTCGGGATTCTTTTCAGACATAGAATATTTTACTTTTCAAGTGTTATCTAATAAATGCTTTTCTTATTAGACCGCCATGTACCTGAATAATGTGACAAGACCTGTGAAAAAATAATTTTTTTTGCCGGGGTGTTAAAAAAAAGTGTAAGTTGATAAATTTGAATAAGATAAATTTTCTCTGGAAATGTAAAAAAATTGCAAACTGTCTATCGGGGGGGGACTTTTTATTCTGGTGCCTGTTGAAGCTTTGATTTCAAAACAGTGATTTCATAAAGGCTGACAGTATCCTTTTCTAATTTAAAGCCTATAGGTGCCGTAAGTTTTATTGCCTCAAGTACCTGTTCGAGTGTTTCATCTTTTAACAAGCCGCTGAATACATATTTCTTCAGCGCTTCATTGTCAAAAACAATGCTGACATCATACTTCCTTTCAAGCTTTTTTGCCAGGCTCTGAAGTTCCTCACTGGTGATAATCCACCTGTCATCTTTCCAGGAACTTATTCTTTCGGGATTCTCAATTTTATGAACGATGACTTTGGCTGCAGGTTCTATAATACCGGCCGCAGTTTTAAAAAGTTTTGTATGTGCGGGCACAGAATCCGTTTCGTTTGCAGTCTTATATGCCAAAGCAACCTGCTGTCCCGCTTTCAGGATGAGCTTCCCGGTTTTGTGACGCCCCGAAGCCCTGCTTTGTATTTCAACACTGCCTTCCATTACGGTGGTTTCTGCAAACTTCTCTTCAGGATAGGCTTTTACATTGAACCTGGTATTTAATGATTTTATTCTTAGCCTGCTGGTATTTATTGTAAATGGCTTTTTCGCCGGGTTTATTTCAAAGTAAGCTTCCCCTGAAAGATAAACGTCCCGGTTTTTTCTGTTAAACTCATTGCTATACCTGAGTTTACTGCCTGCATTCATCCAAACTACCGAACTATCGGGCAGGTTGATTTTGGATTTGGAGCCATATGGGACAATGAACTCGCTGTAAATTTGGTTGGTAACTTCCTTATTTTTTATGAAATAATAAGATAAAACGATAATGGTAAACAGAATTGCTGCTGCTGCCACGGCTTTATACAACCTGAATACTTTCTGGGCAGTAAATCTGTTTACCTTGCCCAAATCGGTAACTTTCAGTGAGTTTTTGAAGTGTTTCCAGGCCTCAATTTCATCATAATCGTTTCTGCTTTCGGCTGCCAGTGTCAATTGCCATATTTCAATCAATTCATCCAGTGTTTTTCTGTTTTCACTACTTGAGTTGAGCCATTCTTTAACTTTATGATAATCATTAAATTTATCCCTTTTATTGAGGTACTCAACCACAAAATCAGGGATTTCATTCCGGTTGGTTTTATTCTGGGTTACCATGGTGAAATTGTGTTGAAGTAGTGGGATAAAAATTGAGGTAGGTTAAAAAAGAAATATAAGATCAATGCCGGCAGGTAATCTCTGAGTGCTTCACGAAGCTTCGACATGGCCCTGGTCATCTGGGTGCGGACAGTGTTGACCGAAATATTTAATTTGGCTGCAGCTTCATCGTAACTCATGTTCTCAAACCTGCAAAGACAAAAGATTTCCCTGCATTTCTCAGGCAGGTTTTCAATCGCTTTTTCAATTTCCCGAAGATTTTCGGCTGATATTAAATTAGCCAATGGATACCCGTTGGCTGATGGTGTGAACAGCTCCTTGTTTTCAAGGATTGTTTGCGCATAATCCTCGTATTTTTTCATTACCCTGAGGTGCTCAAGGTACTTTATACACTGGTAATAAATGCTTTTGTAAAAATATGCTTTAACAGAATCTTTGATATCAAGGTTATTCCTGTTTTCCCATAACTTCATAAAAAAATTACTCACAACCTCTTCGGCCATTGCCTTTTCCCTGACATAGAACTCGGCATACAAACACAAATTACGGTAGTATGACTTGAAAAGCTTTTCAAATGCAAAGATATTGCCTCTCTTTACTTTCTGTATCAGGTGCTTTTCATCGGATGTTTCTGGCATACAATAATAATTGTATTCGAATTCGAGGTGTAAAATATGAAATATTTCTCAAAAGTAAAATTTTTATTGCAATGCTTATGAAAATAAGTTTTACGACTTTAAGTCAATGTGAGTTTAGTATCCATCAGGTTTTATTGATTCGAAAGTTGGTGAAACAGTTAATTTCCACTCTGTAAACCGATCGGGATTACCCGGATCGTAACCGGAAACTGATTTTAAATAACCTGCAAGTGCAGGTATTTCCTTTTTTATTCCTTCAACAATACATTTGGCTAACTGATAAGCTCCGTAAGTGCTATGATGTGTATTGTCAGCCAGTTCCTTTTCCTGTCCGGGGAATGTGCCCGCCGGGTAATGTACCAGCGCTTTTTTGGAGCCTTCAGTACCAAGCGCTTCATACAATTTTGTGCTCATAAGATGAAGGTCTATCAGCGGCACACTTTCTTCTTTGGCGGTTTGTCGTACAGCTTCGGGGTAATCTCCATGGGTGTTGATTACTTTACCCTTTTCATCAAAGTTTCTTCGTTGTATGGGTGTTATCAGAACCGGTTTTGCACCAAGCTCACGGACTTTGTGAATGTATTTTTTCAGCATTTCCTTATACCCGGTAAAAGGTTCTACAAAAGAAGAACTTTGGGGTTTCTGGTCGTTATGGCCGAATTCAATAAAAAGGTAATCGCCTGGTTTTATTTTACTTAATATTTTTTCGAGCCTCAGTGAAGCTTCAAAGCTTTTTAATGCTTCTCCCGATTCGGCATAATTGGCAACCACCACAGCAGGTTTGAAGAATACCGGTAACATTTGTCCCCACGAGGCCCAGGGTTCATTCTCCTGATCGGTAACCGTTGAATTGCCGGCCAGGAAAACAGTAAGGACATCTTTAATTTCTTTAATTTCAATGGCACAAATACAAGGCCGTTCACCTGAAAATTCAAGTGTAAGCTTATCATCCCAGTTCAAATAGTTCAACTCGCGTTTTTTCAGGCGAATACCTTTTTGATTGTCAATTTTTGGAGTACGTACATTTACCATGATCGTTTCAGTCCTGAATTCACCTTTAGAGGTTTTTACGTCTTCGATCATCAGCCGGCGTGATTCTGCCTTAATGGTAGTGGCTGTTTTTCCCCTCCTGTCACCCAAGGTAATTTTTATTTCATAATTACCTTCCGGCAAATCTTTCACGAAATAGAACGGCCTGGTGCCGGTACAAAAATCACTTGTAAGGGCGTTTTTACCCTTGCGGTTTATATCTTTCAAAGGTAGTTCAGAAACAAATCCATAACCTTTGTCTTTGCTATACACCGTATTCCCGGTAACCTTCAGATATCCCGGTTCTGTTTTGCCGTTACCGAAATCGAATTTTATCCTTACAGGCCTGAATGAATCGGGCACAGGGGCTATTAGCTGACAATTGCCCCAGGTTGCAAAAAGGGAAAATAAAACAATAAAAGCCAGTTGTTTAGCAAATTGTTGATTCATTAGTGTAAAATTACTTATTCTCCTTTTCATACATCATAAGCGCACTGTCATTTATTTCAGAATCAAAATTGTTTAATAAAGCAATTACTTCTGCCCCTGCCAGTATTACCGGACCATATCCGTGCGCAGCATAAGGGCTTACAGGCCTGTAATAGTAAAATGCCGGGTCGAAAGCCATACCGGTTCCAACGCAGGTGCCTTCAACCTGGCCTTTCTCATTTATTTTTGTGCTTACGGCATTCCATGCCAGCAGCACTGCAGGGCTATATGCCTTGACATCCACATATCCGCGGTTAATAGCCCTTGCAATTGCATAGGTATAGATCGCCGTTGCTGATGTTTCAAGATAAGAATCCTGACGGTCGAGCAACTGGTGCCAGAACCCTTCTCCTGACTGATAGCGTGCCAATCCCTGTATATGCTCACGTAATATACCCAACACTGCATCATAACCCTCAAAGTCTTTCGGTAATACCTCAAGCAGCTCAACCATTGTCATTACAGCCCAACCATTGGCACGAGCCCAGTGAAACTGCGGATGGGGTTCCATGTCCTGCACCCATCCGTGCATAAATACACCTTTTTCATGATTGAACATCCTCTCTGAAAACTGCAATACCTGTTTTACAGCGTCTTCATAATATTTGTTTTCGCCAGTAAGCTTACCCATTTGAGCAAGTGCCGGCACACTCATAAACAAATCGTCGAGCCAGATGGTATTGGGTAACGGACGGTTTCTCGCCAGAGTGCCGTCTGCCAGCCGGAACTCTTTGCTACTTATATAATCCACCCAATGGTTAATTATAGGCCTTAGATTATTGGTTAATCCGGCACGTTCTGTTTTAATCATGGCAGCGCACATAGCACCGGCATCATCAAGGGCATGGGGTGTGAGCATCGGCCGGGCTGGGTTCAGGAGATCAGGGTCCTTTTCAACCAAAGGGCGGAAATGCGAAGCTACATCGCTAAGAAAATCAAGTCTTTTAACAGTATAGTCGGTATATTTCTTATCACCGGTGATTTCACCGGTAAGCAACATTCCGGCATAGGTCACCCCCCACTCGTAACTGCATATGCGGAAGTCACCGGGCATGAATTTCGAATTTTCATCCATTTGGCCAGGGTCACCGATTTCTTTATTAGAATCACCATCTACAACTTTTGCCGGTGTGGTTTTGTCAAGGTAATTAAAAATCCTGTCCAGTATTGCCTTTACATCTTCGGTTTTTGGTATACCGTATGGTGTAACATAGTCAGGTTGCAACATATGCAACGGGGTGTTAACATCTGTTACGGGCCCGGTTTGTTTATTACACGAAATAATCAGCATACAAAATGCCAGGTGGATTGCTAAAGGAAGAAAGTTTTTATTTTTCATGTTAAATTGGTTTTTCATTCGGACAACTAAAATAGTTCAAATTATTTTTAGTGAATGATAAGCATGACAGGTTTTTTAATCTTTTGTTTTTATGTGCTTTATAATAAGGTTCTAACTGTTTCGACTCGTTAGTTTTCTCATATTTTCTGATAACAAAAAATAAATTTTATTAAATAGTTGACATTCAGTATAATATATTTTATATTTGTTTTTTATAAGGAAATACATGGTTGTGCATCTCATAACGCATAATCTTTCAATGTTTTATGTAGTTATTTAATTTTAAAATAGGAGGAAATCATGAAAAGAAGAGTTAATCCGGTACTATTAACCACCGTGGCTTTAATGCTGATAGCAGTTCTGACGCAATGTACAAAACAAGCGCCCCTGATATCAAGACAGGTGTTGTTTGGCAACCCCGACAGGGCGGCCCTGAAAATAAGCCCTGACAATCAGATGTTAAGTTATCTGGCACCTTTAAACGGTGTAATGAACGTTTGGGTAGCGCCTGTTGGTTCACCCGATTCGGCAGTTGTACTAACCAATGACACATTAAGGGGAATCAGGATATATTTCTGGGCATATAACAACCAGCAGATAATTTATTTGCAGGATATGGGCGGAGATGAAAACTGGCAGGTTCACGCGGTGAATGTTAAAACCAAAGAGGATAAGAACCTAACACCATTTGAGGAGATTTTAGGCCCTGATAACCAACCAATAACCCTTCCAAATGGTAAATTTTTGCGGCCCAGGGCTGAAATACAGGATGTAAGCTACAAATTCCCGGATGAGATTCTAATCGGCTTGAATAACCGTAATCCTCAGTTTCATGATATTTTCCGGCTTAACCTCGTTACAGGGGAAATGAAAATGATACAGCAAAACGACAGCTTTTTGGGATTTCAGACTGATGATAATTACACCATCCGGTATGCTTTGCAGATGACTGCCGATGGCGGAAACGAGATTTTTGTGCCTGATGGGAAAGGAGGATGGACCAGCTTTGATAAGATACCCATGGAAGATATGATGACCACCTCACCGATAACATTTGATAAATCGGGCAACCTGCTTTACATGATTGACAGCAGGGGAAGAAACACGTCGGCATTGATATCGCTCGACCTGACAACCAACGAGAAAAAAGTGATTTTTGAAGATCCGCAGGCCGATTTAAGCGATATTATGATCCATCCGGTTGAAAAAACTATCGAAGCCGCGGCCAGTGATTTTCTCAGGGTTGAATGGAAAATTCTGGATGAATCGGTAAAGGCTGATCTTGAATACCTGAAAACCCTTACCGATGGCGACTTTAATGTTACAAGCCGGTCTCTTGACGACAAATTCTGGACGGTGGCTTTCGTGAAAGATAATGGCCCTGTTATGTATTACCTGTACGACAGAGATGCAAAAAAAGCTGAGTTTCTTTTCTCGAACAGGAAAGAGCTTGAAAACATAACGCTTTCAAAAATGCACCCTGTGGTCATTAAGTCACGGGATGATATGAACCTTGTCAGTTATCTCACTTTACCGGCATGGACTGATACTGAAATGGATGGTAAACCGAATAAGGCATTGCCAATGGTACTTTTCGTTCATGGTGGTCCCTGGGCACGCGATTCATGGGGTTATGATCCTTATCATCAATGGCTTGCCAATCGTGGTTATGCTGTTCTGAGCGTTAATTACAGGGGGTCTACCGGCTTTGGTAAAAACTTTATAAATGCCGGTAACCTTGAATGGGCCGGGAAAATGCACGATGACCTCATGGATGCAGTAAACTGGGCTGTAAATGAAGGAATTGCCATGAAAGACAAGATAGCGATCATGGGTGGCAGCTACGGAGGGTATGCCACACTTGTCGGATTAACTTTCACCCCCGATGTTTTTGTTTGCGGAGTTGATATTGTAGGGCCCTCCAACCTGAGGACTCTGCTTGAAACAATACCTCCTTACTGGGAACCCATGATAAACATGTTCACAACAAGGGTGGGGGACCATCGTACCGAAGAAGGCAAAGCGCTGCTTGATGCAAGGTCGCCCCTGTCTTATGTTGACAGTATTCGAAAACCTCTTTTGATTGGCCAGGGGGCAAATGACCCGCGTGTTAAGCAAAGCGAAGCAGACCAGATCGTCAAAGCCATGAAAGAGAAGAATATTCCGGTTACTTATGTACTCTATCCTGATGAAGGGCACGGGTTTGCACGGCCAGAAAACAGGCTCTCTTTCAATGCCATTACCGATATATTTCTTGCAAATTACCTTGGTGGAAGATCTGAACCTATAGGAAAAGATATTGAAGGTTCAAGCATTACCGTACCTGAAGGGGCAGGATATATTCCGACATTAAAAGAGATTCTCGGACAATAAAAAATATTTTATATACCTTCATGGAAGATGCAGGGAAATATTATCAGAAACCCCTGCATTTTCTTTTGCATGATTATGATAGTGCTTTTTGATTACTTCGGTTTTTAACTGGGTTTGATAAAAACATCTACCAAAAAATAATCCTCCGGAGAGGTACCGGAGGATTAAAACCAAATTGTCCTTAACTATGACGCTGAAAAAATGTAAATTCAATAAATCAATTTATAAATGGAATAACTGGTGGCTGGTATTTTCACTGTATAAGCCTGCTTTTTATTTGTAAAATTTATTTTGTCACCGGCAATCAATACCATTTTTTTAGCTGCAACATTCAGGCTGAACGCAGCTTCAGAATCATAGTTCGCCGGATTGAATATTGCAATGATGGTTTCTTTTCCGGCAGCTCTTGCAAATACAAAAGGATAGGAATCTTTCTTTGCATAAACCGGCACAAATTCTGAGTATGCAGCCAGGGCAGGTTCGCTCTTTTTAAGTTGAATAAGTTTGCGTACCTTGTTTAACAACGAATTAGGATCGTTTTGCTGTGATTCTACATTGGGTGCGTTCGCAGAAGGATCAATCGGCAGGTACAGGTCTTTAGGTTCTCCGGCAGAAAAACCAAGATTTTTACCCATAGTCCATTGCATTGGGGTCCTGGCGCCAGCACGGGGCTTGTATGCACCTTCAACATGAGGCAAATCGTAAAGTTGTCGCATGCCTATCTCATTTCCATAATATATAAAAGGTATACCCGGCATTATTGTTGAAAAGGCAATAATCATCTCAAGCTCTTTTTCGGTGCGTTGAATGTTCAACCGTGAAAGGTCATGATTGCCTAAAGGAAGCAGGATATAGCCTTTGCCAGCGGTTTTATTGTACTGGTCCATATAAGTCTGAAGGAAATTGGTAATATTTCCTTTACCCTCCCGGTCGAAGAAACTATGGCCTTTTGAGTAACCGTTAAGGATTCTCCAGTCCTCTTTCTGAAGCAGGTCGTTGTATCCCGGGAACCAGTGAAAAAAATCGGCATGAAAACCGCCACCATCAAGCGCCGATTCGGGATCTGACCATTCGGCGACCATAAAAGACCCGGGATATTCTTTATCCATGATTCCCCTTATCTCGTTCCAGAACTTCTTCGTACCTTCATCTTTGGTTTTGAAAAACTGGTCATTGCCTTCAATATTCGCATTTTTTACAAGCGCCCCTGCCATATCGGCCCTGAAACCATCAGCGCCCATATCCATCCAGAACCTGAGCATCTTTTTCAGCTCATCCTGCAGTGCCAGCACATCGGGGTGGTCAACAGGCAACATCCATGATTCTTCGGGTTTGGCAAAGCCAAAATTCAACGCCGGCTGGCTCCAGTAAAAGTTTCTCATAAACTGGCCGTTGCGGCGGCTGTATCCTTTTATAAAGGCATCTTTGTAAGCATCGGGCGGGTTTACCCACATGTTGTCGGTCCAGATATACCAGTTAGAATATTTGTTCGGCTCCTGTTTGGCAGATTCCTGAAACCACGGATGGTCAATGCTTGTGTAACTTACGACATAGTCAATAAGGATTTTCAATCCTCGTTTTTCAGCCTCTTCAAAAAGAAGCTTTGCATCCTCATTGGTGCCATAACG
>JAFGPL010000131.1 GCA_016936215.1 Bacteroidales bacterium | reverse complement strand
GTCTTGTGGCTGTTCTTTAAAGTACGCAGACGAGGCGCGTGAAGTCCGAAAAAAGGGAGTTTACCATGCGTAAATGACCTTTTTGAGAACGAGCGCAACGAAGTATGCGGACTTTAAAGACAGACACTATTTAGTCAATCCAAGCATAATTACATCATGCGCAGGAACAATAGCTTTAAATTTTTCGTTGGTGGTGCCAAGATTTTCCTTTGCCCACAGATCACGAACTTTGTAGGTTGTTTTATTGAAATCAATATGACAATTTGATAAAGCATCTTCTATCGGAATTTTTTTCCAGTCATACTCTATTGTCTGGGGTGTTTTTCCCCTGTTGAGAAAACAAAAGGCAAGTTCCATATTTTTCAATGGTTTCACCCAAATTTCAAGGTCGCCGTAGTCGAGCATTTTATATCCCTGAATTCCTAGCTCATCCTGGTTTACAGCAATTGCTTCCTTATTGGTTAAAATCTCTACTGTTTCTTTTGTCATACTCACCAGGTCGTTGCCGGCAATGAGGGGGGCGGCAAGCATACACCACATCGAAAAATGTGCACGGTCTTCATTAACAGTCATGCCGTTACCAACTTCCATCATATCCGGGTCGTTCCAGTGGCCGGGACCTGCATATTTGCGCAGGTCTTTCTGCATATCAATAATATTCAGCATTCCCCATGAACTCCATATCCCATGGTTCCATTCACATTCCCAGCAATGGTATATGTCACCTGTGGTTCTCCAGAGGTGTCCGATATCTTTCGCCCATAACCAGGGTTTGTTATCGCCCCATTCACAAATGCTGAATACTACGGGACGACCGGCACGGTATAATGCATCGCGCATGGTAGTGTAAGCCTCTTTGGCGTTCAGTTCAGACGTATTGCACCAGTCATATTTCAGGTAATCAACATCCCAGGAAGCATATGTAATCGCATCCTGGTACTCAAATCCCCGGCTGCCCGGCCTGCCACCGCAGGTTTTTGTCCCTGCATCGGAATAAATCCCGAATTTAAGTCCCTGGGAGTGTATGTAATCTGCCAGGGCCTTCATTCCCGATGGAAACCTTTCGGGATCGGGATGAATAAATCCCAGGCTGTCACGCTCGCCATGCCAGCAATCATCAATCACCACGTAGGTATATCCGGCATCTTTCATACCGCTTGACACCATGGCATCGGCTGTTTCACGAATGAGTTTTTCAGTTACATCGCAGCCAAACCGGTTCCAACTATTCCATCCCATGGGCGGGGTTTTTGCGAGGTCTTCGAATTTCTGGCCAAACAATCCGGTGGCAGTTATCGAAATTAAAATTGTTAAAATGGTTCCTCTTATCATCATCATTTAGTTTTGGTAATTATTGAAGCATAAATTTATGAATAGTAAATTTTACTTTCTGAGAAAATGTGTCTTTATCGATAATGAATTTACCCTCATTGTCTTTTTTAAGTGTAACTTCATGAAGGATTTGATCTTCAGGTAAACAAACCTTGCCCTTTGCAGATAAAGTCTTATCGGTTAAATATAGTTTCAGCTCCAGTTGCGACCAATCCATCTGCATGGTAGATTGTGCAAGTTTAATATGGGGTATCACCGAGCCATCTTTCACCAGGATAATTATGGGCAATTTTCCGGGGGCTATTCTGTGCCAGCCACCGGTATATACTTTCCCTGTCTGATAATCAATCCATGTTGCCGGCGGAAGGTAAACATTCCTCTCGCGTGCACTTTCGAACATGGGTGCAACAAGCATATCCGAACCAAAAAGGTATTGGTTGTCAATCAGCCATGATCCGGGGTCATCTGGAAATTCGACAAACAAAGCCCTCACCATTGGCAACCCGTTTTCGGTGCTGTATTTGGCCTGGGCATAAATGTAAGGCATTAACATATACCTCATTTCACCGGCATCGCGGAAAAAATCGGTAAACTCTTTTCCATACTCCCAGGGTTCTTTCGGGGGAATACCATGACTGCGGGCATGTGAAGTAAGAAATCCAAAGGAAGCCCAGCGGCGATAAAGATTCTCAGGTGTTGCTTGCACAAATCCACCCATATCGTGGCTCCAGAATGAAAATCCTGACAAGCCTAATGATAATCCGCCCCTTAGGGTAGCGGCCATCGAAGTATTGGTATTTGCCGGATCACCACCCCAATGGGTGGGATAACGCTGACTTCCGGCCCATGCGCTTCTCGCCCAGATAATATTTTCACCGTTTATTTCCCTGGTAATATCTGCTACAGCTTTATTGTACCTTAACGGGTACAGATTATGCTCATAAAATCCTGTCCTGCCTGAGTGATAGAGCCCGCTGAGCGGTGCTGCTTCGCCAAAATCTACTTTAATGGCGCCAACACCCATTTTAAGTAAGCCGCCAATTTTTTCCTGGTACCATTCAACCGTTTCGGGATTCGAAAAATCAAGCACTGCATCTTCATACGGGATGTTTCCTTTGGCATCTTTCACAGCAAGACCTTTGGAAATAATCTCGGGAAACAGTGTGTTTTTCGGAACAAAGTAGGGTAATTGCCACAAAGAGATATGAAACCCCTGTTTTTTTAGGTCGGTTATCATTTTTGCCGGATCTTTAAACCGCGATGGAGAGAATTTGTAATCACAACGCCAGTCGGTTTCAAACCAGCCGGTATCAAAATGGATGACATCGCAGGGAATTTTATTTACCCTCAGTTTGTCTGCAACAGCCCGGCCGTCGTCTTCAGAAAAATAGGTAATACGGCTCATCCAGAAGCCAAAAGACCAAAGCGGGGGCATAGCTGCCTTGCCGGTAAGATTTGTATATTCATTCAGAATTTCTTTAGGATTGCCGATAAAAATAAAAAGGTCGAGTGCGTCGTCACCAATCATCAGCGATGTAACACCACTGAAATACTTACCAAAGTCACAGGTAATTGGGGAAGAGGTATGCATAAACACTCCATAACCGCGACTACTCATGAAAAAGGGGATGGGTTTGTACATGGTTTCATTCTGCACACCATTGCCGTCATCGGAAAACAAAACAACTTTCTGGCCTCTTTTATTGAAACCTGTATACGATTCGCCGCAACCAAAAATCTTCTCATCGGGTGAAAGCGCCAGGGTAGCATTAAAGCTCCTTGAGTAATCAGATGCCCGTCTTACATAAGAGAAAGGAAGAATTGGGGTATAGGTGGAATCGGAGTTATCAACATGGTGGATAGTTTTGGTAAGCAGTTTTCCTTTTTTATCATAAATAAGAATATGCCAGGGATTTTCGGTAATCACGATGCTGCCGGATTCAGACTTATAAGTATGACCGGTACTTGTTTTGGAATATTTCCAGGGTTTGTCAGCAACAGCCTTTCCATTCACAAGCATCAGGGATTCTTTGTCAGGATGCAGTTGAGGTCCTGAATTAGCCCTTATTCTTATGGTTTGAGGTGAGATGAATTCAACAGAAAAAGGAAGGACCGGAGATGCAGCATATTCCACCTCAGGAAATTCGTTTGGCTGAACAGGCCTTAAAACACCCAGCATATTATTAAATGCCTGCCGGGTGACAAATTCATACCTGTTGTAAACCAGTTTACCGCTGGCTGTTTCGGGATTGAAATCCGATACTTTGTCAACAAGGTAATATGTATTTGTAAAATCGTGAAAATCACCGCTTATGTCATAAGGCTCATTTACAAGATACTGATGGTGGCCGGGTTGGTATGGAGATTGTGCCGGAACCAGCATACATGTTATAAAAGACAATAAAACTATAAAAATCTTCTTGTTCATATTTACAGGTTTTTTGAATAAAACATAATTTCAATAAAGTTAACAAAAATGGTAAAGCAGTTTATCTTTCGAAAAACCAAATGATTCAAAAAGCGGTTTGAGATGTTAACTGCTAATATTCATATCAAAAAATGACATGGATAATTTGGGCTAATATTGATTAAATAAAAAAAGGGAGCTTGAAAAGCTCCCTTTATATAAAGACATTACTAATTTTAATATCCGGGGTTTTGGTAGGCATCAATTTCTTCCTGAGTTAAAGCATTGTTATTTTCATCAGTTAAAATAATAAGAAAAGCCGAGGGCCATGCTTTAAATGTATGATGTTTACTGAGTTGGCCTTTACCAACACCCTTTGCACCGGTAACACCTTCCCGGGCTAAGTCTTCTGCATCAACAGGAAAAGGAAAATCGGGAGTACCGGTAGAGGTAGGAGGTGCACCCATCATTTCCCTGTAATAAATTCTTTCATACAGTATACCGGCATTGTGCAAATCCTCGGTGTGTTGGAGTTCAAAGATCATTTCGCGGGCTTTTTCATTATAGATAAAATGAATAAACCTGTCGAGATCATTAAGGGATCTTCCATCACCGGTAAGCAGAGGATAATTCTCTAATTTTGCCCTTTCGGTACCAGCCTGCCATTCTTCACCTGTAACTCTGATCTTTTCGTAGCTATCGGTAGTAACCGTATATGGATATACCTTTTCTGCTGCCGGAATCTCCAGTCTTCCAGTAATAACACCTGGTTCGAGAGAAGCAAGTACATCCGACCTGCTTTCACCGGGATGATATGCAGCGCGTTGGCGAAGTATATTAATATCATCTATTGCTGCTACAAAATTACCCTTACGACCATATGCTTCAGCCCGGATAAGATAAGTCTCCGCAAGACGCATCAGCGGAACATCAATAGCCCCCGGATTGTTTGGAGTAACTCCTAATCCCCTGTTTCTGTCAAGCCATTTTTTCGGGCATAGATATAACCAGTTGGCTGAAGATGTTGTATTATCAATTCCAAATTTGGTTCCTTTGTCTCCACTAACACGGTACATCAGTTTTCTTCCGGCTGTGTCTGTTACTACTGGATTTGCAGGATCAACATCAGCACCCGGTTTAAAACCGGTAATTTTACCTGTTGCATCTTTTGTAAAATATCCTGCTCTGTTCGGGCTTCCAACCATCCAGCGTACCATCATGATATATGGTTGACTAACCACAAATAGAGAGTCTAAAGGTTCTTCCTTTTTGTTTTCTATATACACAATTGAACGATAACCCGGAGATTTAATCTTACTATTAGCATTTACAATTGCGCTATCTCTGTATTCTTCATCAACGGAATTTGGATTCCAAAGTTTGCTGTTGAAGTAATAGGCTGTAGCTTCATCCCAGGGCTTTCCTCCCGAATTTGTTGCAGCTGTGGATTCATAATCAGTGAGATATGTTTTATAGTAACGTGAATCGTTAGCTCTGTCAGTATACATCTCATATGCCCACTCACTTGGGCCAAGTGCCCTGTAAGGTCGTCCATACATCATATTACGAGGTGTACATGCACGAAGTACGGTATGATCGCTGTTATAGATATGTACCAGAACATTACCATAACGTCCACCATTATATGTTTGCGTAGGTTCATACTGAGCCGATAAGATAATTTCTTTGCAATTATCCCTGCTAAATGTAAGACCAGTCATGGACGTAGCAGTAGGATCTACTTTCCAAAGACTTCCAAAGTTTTTTTCAAGACCTTCTATACCGGAAGGATTATTAGCTTTAACAATTTCAATTGCAAAAGTTGCATAAAATATAGCAGAATCAAGATCGGTTGCCACATTACCTTTGTAAAGCATTTTAAGATGGGTTTCGGCACTGTTTTGCCAACCGGCAGCCTGTGCCCTGTTCAGGTACATTTTGGCTAATAGGTGGGCAGCAGCAGGCTTTGTAAGACGACCAAGCTCAGTCGTTGGATTGATAGTTGCAGGCAACAGATCAATAGCGTTGCGTAAATCCCCGATCATTAGTTTATAAATATCTTCCATAGGAGCTTTTGCGAAATAAAAATTGGAAGGAAGACCTTCAAAACTTTCAAGGATAAGTGGCACATCACCCAATACGTTGGTTAAAAGGTAATAGGAATAAGCCCTGAAAAATAACATTTCGCCTTTGGCAGCCTGGATTTTTATTTTATCTGTTTCACTTAAACCTGCATATTTTTCAAGAAAAAGATTACACCTGTTGATAACCGGGTACATTCCTTCTGACCAATTTCCTCCCATCCAGCCAAGTAAAGGAGTTACCTGAGGAGTCATGCGATTTCCGGAAGCATCAGGTCCCCATGCATCAACAGAATAGCTTCCCATGGCTATACGATCTGCATCGGTCTGAATAAAAACTTCAGCATCATTGCCAACTCCAAATAAATAGTGACCCTGATTATAATCAGGTTTGAACCGTAATACCTGGTATGATCCTTTTGCAAGAGTTTCCAGTCCTTCGGTTGTATTATAAAAACTTTGGGTAAGTTTCGTTACTGATTTTTCCTCCAGGTAATCTTCACATGCCAGGATGGAAAGAATCATTACTATAATTGAAATATATTTTTTCATAGAATTAAATTTAAAAGTTAAAATTATTAAAGTCCCACTTTAATACCCAACACCCAACTCTTGATAATCATTGTATTGTTATTTGCTCCACCAACAGGATCGCCAATTGAGTTTACATTATTCCAATCATTCAGATCATCAGGATTATAGCCTGCTTTTACAACATCTCCACCAAATAGAAATGGATTCAATACCTGTGCATAAACCTGCAGGTTTTTTACACTTACCCTGCTAAGTATTGCTTGCGGCAGATTATAAGATAAGCCTATATTTCTGACAACAACAAATGAACCGTCATTGATAAAATTTGCCCTGGTTAAATCTGCATTTGAAAATGAGGTGACAGTAGTAATCTCAGTATACTTTCCTCCGGGATTATCTGGGGACCAGAATTCATCAATATCGGCATGCCTTGTATAACCGATATACCTGTCGCTGCCTGTTCCACCGGGATGCAGGTTTGCATAATACTTTTGTCCTATACGCGCATAAATAAATGAACTTAATTCAAATCCCTTGTATGAAAACGTATTGGTTATACCGCCTATCCATTTAGGATTAAGGGAACCCCTTATTACCTTGTCTTCATCGGTCAGTTTGTAATCTCCGTTTTGATCAACCGGTTTAAGCTGTCCGGGGGCAAAATAGTGACCATTTGCCTGCCAAAGAGCTATCTCTTCTAAATCTTCGGGAGTATCCTGCCATAAACCGGCAACTTCATAATGACGGAATACATTGGCAGGCTGCCCGATAAACCATCCAACATTATTTAATCCCCCTGCTCCCTTCATATCTTCTTTTCCGTTAACCAGTTCTATAATTTCTTCCTTGTTGGTGGACCAGTTCAGACTGGTTTCCCAACTAAAATCTCTTGTTCTGACATTTACTGTGGTAAGTGAGAACTCAACACCGGTGTTCTTCATTTTCCCTATATTATTAATAATATTTGGGTAACCTATTATGGCCGGAAGAGTTTGTGTCATCAACAGATCATAGGTATCAGATTGGTATATATCAAAATTACCTAAGATCCTGTTCCTGAGAAATGAAAAGTCAAGACCCAGGTTGTATTGTGCGGTCGTTTCCCATCCTAATAAAGGATTAGGCATTTCACTCGGTATATATCCAACCGCCACTGTATTGTTGAAAACATAATTGTATTGTCTTAGGGGACCTGTAGATACATATGGGTTTACGCTGTAATTACCAACCACACCATAACCAAGCCTCAGTTTAAGTTCACTGATCCAGTTAAGAGATTTAAGAAATTCTTCTTCCTGTATTTTCCATGCCAGGGCAAGTGACGGGAAAGCTGCCCATTTATGGCCGGTAGCCAGCACAGATGCACCGTCATATCGCATAGATGCAGTGAGAAGATATCTGTTCATGAGCGAATAGTTGATGCGTCCCATAAATGAAACAAGCGCTCTTTCTTCGAATCCGGTGGAATAGGACGATGCCTTACCCTCGAGATTTGATGCTAGATCATACCATTTCGGAGCATCATTAATGATTTTATCTGCGGCAAGTCTTGATAACTCATGTTGCCACCTCTGTGCAGACTGCATTAAGGTTGCACCGAAAGTATGGATTCCATATGTTTTATCGAAATAGAGTATGTTTTCAACCATGTATTGAAAATACTCATCGGTATCATAAGTTGCATATGCTGTCCTGGGGGCAGCCTGGCGACGCAAAGTTGATTCACGGCCCTGCCAGGTGCCTTTTCTTACATTACGTAATCCCGCACCGAAATTGATTCTGTATTTAAGCCATGAGGTAAATGCAAATTCACTAAAAAGGTTTGACTGGATATTGGTAATGATTCTCTGGTCTTCACTATTATCAATATCAATCAGTGGATTCCATACTGGAGAGGCATTATTCCCTCCGGGATATTCTATTAAAATACCATTGGTATCGTATGGTTGTGCCATCAGATACTGTCCAAGCGCCAAACCGTAAAGATCCTTTGCACCTGTTGCACTACCGGCTCTGTTCATTGTACCATATTGCTGTTCAGCCCTGGATAAGTTAACAGAGGTACCTATCTTCAACCATTTAGCAGGAGTTACATCACCATTAATCATTGAAGTAAAACGTTTATAACCCTGGTTTAGCTGAATGCCCTTGTTATCGAGATATCCAACAGAAAAATAGACATTTGCATTTTCTGTACCTGAGGAGAGAGACAGAACATGGTTTTGTGTAGCACTTGTCTGTGTTAAAAGGTCAATCCAGTCGGTAGTTGGAATATTGCCTGAATTATAAACCGGTACCTGATCAGGCCATCCCTGATCTCGCTCCGCCTGTGTTGTTTCTCTCATTACCGGTGTAGAATATGTTCCAGGATCTTCCCATTCATAACCTTTTCTGATTGCATCAATAGTCCAGTAATCTGTACCTCCAAATCTTGTGATGTCTTCCGCCGGGTTGGGATAAGGATAAGCATACGAAAAGGAACCAGTATTAATATATGCCAGACGTTTACGATCAAGTGCCTCACCTGCAGTGGCCCATTCCGTTACTGAACTTGCCCGGTCAAATGAAAGGTAACCGTCATAATTTACTGATACTTTGCCTTTGGTACCTTTTTTGGTGGTAATCAGTATCACCCCATTAGCCCCTCTTGAACCATAAATAGCTGTTGCAGAAGCATCTTTTAAAATCTCCATTGAAGCAATATCATTAGGATTGATATCATTCAAATCACCCATCAGAATAATTCCATCAACAACATAAAGAGGCGCTTTCTGAGCTTCGGTGGCGGTAAGTGATTTATTTCCACGAATTCTCACATTTGCAATATTACCGGGACGGACATTGGAAACAATATCCACACCGGCAGCTTTTCCTTGCATAGCTTGTATTGCATTTTGCACAGGTCTTTCCTGTAATGTTTCAGCGGTAATACTGGTAAGCGATCCTGTTACGTCGCTTTTCTTTACAGTACCATAACCAACCACCACTACTTCGTCTAATTTCAGGATATCTTCAATAAGGGTTACATTAAGGACAGTGCTTGAGCCTACTGCCATCTCTTCGGTGAGGTATCCTACAAATGAGAAAACGAGTGTTGCTTCGGCACCGGCAACTGTAATTGTATAATTACCATCCAGGTCTGTGACTGCACCGTTGATGGTGCCTTTTTCAACAACATTTACCCCGGGAAGGGAGTTGCCGTTTACATCGGTAACAGTACCTGTAATGGTTATTCCCTGAACTTTGGATGATTTTGCAAACAACTTATCATAATTTTTTGGGGATAAAATTATTTGTCTGTCTTTAATAATGTATTCCACATTGTCGCTGGAAAAAAGGTCTTCAAGGATATCAAGGATTTTTTCCTCTTTGTAATTTACATCAACCTTGCGGGTTACATCTACCAGCCGGCTGTTGTACAAAAAGAAAAATTCCGAGCTCTGTTCAATTTTCTGCAACACCTGCTCAATGGTGACAGATTTCAGGTCCAATGACAACCTGGCATTTTGAGGATATGACTCAACTGCAGCCAGGTTCATTGAAGTTAAGATACATAGAAAGACTGCCAGTTGTAATACTTTTGCCGTCTTTCTTAACCAGCCATGTGTTTTGCATGGCAAATGAAAAATCAGGTCTTGTTTCATAATTTAGATTTGTTAGGTTAAAGATTCTTTTTTATATCCGGTCTTAAAACACAACCTTAAATTTACTTTTTAAAATTTATTGAAATAT
Source organism: Bacteroidales bacterium (assembly GCA_016936215.1). GTDB lineage: Bacteria > Bacteroidota > Bacteroidia > Bacteroidales > UBA10428 > JAFGPL01. Next base: position 8,794 of record JAFGPL010000131.1, on the reverse strand, counting down.
AAAATATTCTAAAATAGACAAAGTGCCCGAAAGTACAATAAAAAAACCGCACTTTCTTTGTTTGTACATGATTTTGCTGCCTCTTGCTTAATATTTAGGTCATATCATAAATTATTGGTTAATAATTATTTATTTCGAATTAGTGTAATAACTACTTTTTTCTTTGAATAGGATTTATCATTTTTCTCTTCACGTTCAGTGATGCTATAGCTGATAGGGGCGCTTAACTTCAACAAGCCGAGCACCTGTTCAAGGGTTTCATCAACAAAAGTAGCCGTGTACCTGAAATCATACAATAAGGTGTCCTTTAGTTGAATATCAACATTGTACCATCTTTCAAGCCGCTTAATAACAGCATCCATGGGATCATTCCTGAATATCAGCTTTCCTTCGATCCATGAGGTGTATTTATTATCAGAAATTTCATTTTTTAAGGCTGACAATTCAGGCGGCAGTGGTTTTAAAGATTCTAACTTTTCTGATGAAGGAACGGGGGGCAAAGCATCTTCGAATACGGTTATTTTTCTTTCCTGCTTGTTGTAAACGGCATGTTGCCTGGGTTCAATCTTATATAGCACAACATCTGATTTGCTGCTGCTTTGCTTTACCATAAGCACTTTTCCGGATATGAGGGTTGTTTCAAAGGTATTGTCTTTTTGGTAGGCTGCAACATTAAAAGTCGTACCGATTGCTTTTACAGAAACTTCACCAAGATTAACATAGAAAGGTCTGAGTTTGTCATCGGCAACGTTAAAAAGTGCTTCGCCTTCGAGGAAGACCTCTCTCTTATTGTCAAGAAATTTTGAAGGAAATGTTATCCTGCTGCCCGAATTAAGCCATACATCGGTACCATCGGGAAGATTGACTTTTGAGCGAACACCATATGAAGCTGTGATTTCCTGTTGAACTATTCTGCTTGTAAGGCGTTGCTTAAAAACATAAAAAAACAAAACCCCGGCAACAAAAACAGGCAGGATAATGACAGCAGCAACTCTTTGCCAATAATAAAAAATGTTTTTTATGCTTCTGAACTCAGGAATTTCTTTTTTTACCTTAGCCCTGGCACGTGCCACATCAACCTTACTCATATGGTAAGGCCTTGAAACAAAATCCCATACCTCTTTAATGGAATCGTATTCTGAACGGTTTTCCGGGTACTGGTTTAACCAATCTTCGAGCGACTTACTTTCTTCCCGGGATGTATTGCCGGACAAATACCTTGCAATCAATTCATTTGTATTTTCGATTCCGGTCATAGGTTATTGCTTTAAATAAAGACGACTGCAAAGTGAATTGCCCCTATTGAATGTTGCATTTTTTTAATAAGTTTCTGAACTGAGTGTTATAATTTCCTTTTTTTATTATAAAGGTAGGTTGGTAGTCGAAGGAATTGTCCCCCTGAGCGAAGTCGAAGGGTGGGTTTAAATAAGCATTTCAGTAATTAAACAGTCTTCGACTACGCTGCTAATGACACGACGGTAATAGCCTTTCCCGGTCTACCGGGACTCAGGCTGACAAAAGTGTCAACTAATTATTAAATAGTGGTTTAGCACTATCGAGGTCTCAGACTGACAAAGACCATTTTCATAATAATGACAAAAAACGAAGGTTTATAAATAATCTTTTAGCTCTACCCTTAAATATTTAAGCGCTTTGGTTATCTGGTTTTCAACGGTTTTTACAGAGATGCCGAGTTTCTCAGCAATTTCCTTGTTATTCAGATTTTTAATCCTGCTCAGATGAATGACCTTCCGACATTCGACAGGAAGCTTATCTATAGAAGTTATAAGTAATGCGTATAATTCAGATTCTACATAAGTTTCCCATGTTTCATCCCTGGAGTTTTCAGTTTCTGCCAGTATTTTTTGAGAATACTCATCTTTTACTTTCCGGTGTTTTATGACATCAAGGCACCTGTTTTTTACAGATTGAAAAACATATGATTTAAACGAATTGTTAATTTCAATAAATCTTCTGTCCTGCCAGATTTTAAGAAAAACACCCTGTACAATTTCTTCGGCAAGGTGGTTGTTTGTGACAAATTTATCGGCATATACAACCAAACCGGGATAGTAATAATTGAAAAGGTAATCAAACGCATTTTCATCGCCTGACTTAAGGCGCATAAAATAGTATAAATCCTGGTTTATTGCAGTGACAGCCAAAATCAATAAATTGAAAAAAGTAAATTCAAATATAAAGATAAAAAAATCTAAATTGATTGCCGGGTTCAATAAAACCGGAAATTACCTGAGCGTAATTTTATGTTATTAATTTAAAGAATGATTCTGCTTTGTTTTTACTTTCAGAAATCCTATTGTCCCCGAATGTTATATTGTTATGTCAAGCATCTGTATATCAAGAGCAATGATTATTCCCTCCGGTTCTCGTATTTACGGAATAAACTGTGAGATAAGTTCTTCACTTCATTTCGTTAAGTAAGATAAATGAAATGACACAGGAATTGTCATTTATATTTTACCTTTATCACATAAAATGCTTTTTCATCAGCCTGCAACTCAATTGTTTTACCAGAAAGGGGAAGCTTGCCTGTCATGGGTGAAATTTTCGCCGGTTCTTCAAGCGTGTTATATTCTAATAGGTTGTTGCTATGCATTCGGATGATTTCAGCGTGTTTGTCAAGCGATTTTATTCCGCTTAATTTAATTTTTAACATTGATTTAACAGAGGCGGTATTTACAATCTTAAGGATTACTTCACCACTTTTTTTATCAATTACAGCGCTGGCATACAGACTGTCTTCACCGGCAATTGTTTTTTCGTTCATAAGTATGGGGACGGTGTGTGTGCCTTTATAATTTGCAAATAGCTTCTGTACATAATAATTCGGTGTACCGGCAACCCTCAGATTGTCGAACCAGATAAGGTCTGGCCGCCATTGCCAGGCATTTACATGTCCGAAAAGCGGCGCATAGGAAGTCATGTACACAACATCGGCATTTCTTTCAAGCCCTGTCATAAAGGCTGCCTCGGTGAGGGCGCTCAGCCAGGTATTGCGTGATGTCGGGTCGTCGTTGCTCGGGCCATGTGACGCATACTCACCTGCGAATACCTTAGGCCCTTTACGGTCGTAATTGTCATATCTCCGGGCATTGTCCAGGAACCAGTTGGGGTTCATATAATAATGCTCATCAATTAAATCAGCATTCAATGCTTTTAGCTCTTTCCATAAATAATGAAACCTTCCGTCATTTGGCGAAGGCCCTGCGGCTGCAACCAATTGTATTTCAGGATTTTTTTCTTTTAATACAGAGGCGATGGCTTTATACCGTTCAATATATTGTTCTCCCCATTGTTCATTACCAATGCCAAGGTATTTAAGCCCGAAAGGTTCAGGATGTCCCATTTCGGCCCGCTTTTTCCCCCATTTGCTGGTTGTGGGCCCGTTGGCAAACTCTACCAGGTCAAGGGCATCCTGGATAAAAGGTTCAAGCTGGTCGAGATCAACAAGTTCACCGGTATTGAACTGACAAGCCATGCCGCAGTTTATAATAGGCAAAGGCTCAGCGCCCAGGTCTTCCGACAATAAAAAATATTCATAAAAACCCAGGCCGAACGATTGAAAATAATCGGGAGTGTGTTTGTGCATAAATTCTGTATTCCAGCGGTTCACGATTAATTCCCTTTCTTCATCAGGGCCTATGGTTTTTTTCCATTGATAACGCACATCAAGGTCGTGGCCTTCAACGATACAACCGCCTGGGAAACGAAGAAACCCGGGTTTCAGGTCATAAAGCATCTGAACAAGGTCTGCTCTTAACCCGTTTGGACGGTTTTTCCAGGTATCATCTGGAAATAAAGAAACCATATCAATATCCAACATCCCTTTTCCTTCTACAAGAAGGTTAAGTTTTGCACGTGGCTCTGTGGCTGACGAGATAAAAGTAACCTGGTATTTTTTCCAGTCGGTTCCGAACTCTTCAATAACAGCATTTCCAATTATTTTTGAAACAGAATCTATTAGTTCGATTTTAAGCCTTAACTTGTCGTTTTCAGGAACACGGGCAATTATTGAAAAGTGGTAAGGCAGGTCTTTTTTTACACCCAGCCCCCTAAACCCTTCGTTGGAAAGTCCATAGCTCAAAGTGTCGGTTTTGCATATAAGCCTTGCAAAACGAGGGTTTGGCGGGTTCGCATCCATACGGTTGATGATCCTTACCTCTCCGGCGCGGCCTCTCCCGATCTCTCTCCATCCCATTAATGGTTTGTAAAATTCAAAGGAACGGTTCTTTATCAATTCTGCATAAATACCCCCGTCGGCGCCGAAGTTGATGTCTTCAAAAAAAATTCCCCACATGGTAGGCTGTATTTCAGCAACAGGCTGGTTTACCTGTACCGTTAACTGTTTCTGTGCAAAACATACTAACCCGATGAGTAGGATAAGTGTGTTACCAATTATTCTTTTCATGATATTTTTTGTACGAATATAGGATAATTCATAAAAAAATCTATGGATTAATAAAATGGAAGCGGTAAAGGAGACAATAAGATACATCTATTTAAATAACCCTGTCAGGGTTTTGAGCCCTGACAGGGTTAAAAGATATCGGATTTATCATTTTACCAGCACCATTTTTCTGGTTATGGCATGATTTTGTCCTTTTGCAGAAATCTCAAGCCTGTAATAATAAATGCCTTCAGCAAAACGGCTATCTGTATGCCATTCTGCCTGGTAAAGCCCCGATGCCCTGAAACCGTTCTCAAGCATTGCAACCTGTTGCCCCATGATATTGAAAACAGCAAGCCTGATGTTCGCATCAAAAGGCAGCCGGTAATCAATATATGTTACATCTGTAAACGGGTTGGGATAATTTTGGCTCAGGATTTTATCTTCATCAATAGACATTACTTCCGCTGATATTGACTCTGTTATCAGATCGTCCCTGCCGGGAGAACCATGAGTTTTATAAGATGCACGCCAGAAATATGCATCATCCTGGTGAGTTGGGTTTAGCTCGGTAGGTACAAGTGAATTGCCCAGTCCGTCAGGGGATTCTGGCCATGAACTGCCGTCATTATATTCAAAAGCGCAGACAGTGTCACCCGAAGAAGAGGCAATGACAAGTTGTTCGCCATCATTGCTTAGTTGGTCTTTGTAGTCACCCGAAGGCATAAACCCGTATCGTGCGGCAAAATACTTTGAAGAAGATGCAATGACAATAAACTCCCCTGGCTTCAAGGCTGTTTCCATTGGAAATTGATAATCAATCCCATCAATAAACTGTAATCTGCCCAGGTCAAGGGTTGAAGCCCCGGTGTTTTTAATTTCGATAAACTCAAATTTATCACCGTCAATCGTATCCTCGTTAAGAGGGTGATAATGTATCTCGGTTATTTTTAAATCGTTATAGTTTGCAGGAATGATGAAGAACCTGTCGTTGAGTGCACTCCACTCCCCGTTATAAAATGCACGGGCTTGTATATGGCTGGAAATAAGTAGCGGAACCTGGCCGGTATAGGCAATAGCAGATCCGGAAATATTGCCACTGGTTGCCTGGTCACTCGCTGTGAGGGTGGCCGATATAATAAAATCCGAACTGGATGTTTTTGCATTGAGTGCATGAATGGCCAGGAGGTTTGTGCCAGTTTTAAGATCACCGATGTAGTTTGAAAGGTTAATGGTTTCAAGTGAACCAGATTCATGGGTTGCGGTTGATGCTGAATTCCATACCGGTGAAGCCGGGGCCAGTGCTTCTGCTACTTTCTTTCCGTTAAGATAGGCAACAAAACCATCATCGTATCTTATACCAAGAATAAGAGAATTATATGAAGCAAGGTCAGCAGATTCAACATTGAAAGGGATACGAACATAACAGCTCGTATTGGGGCTTGTGCCTCCGGTGTACATATCGTTACTCACGTCTAAGGTAATAAGGCTTTGATAACCGGTTCCTTTTTCATAACCTATTCCGCCGGGCGATCCTGAACAAACCTGCCATGAGGCATCTGAATAATTAATGTCTGAATACCAGGTGGAACCAATATCAGATTTGGGAACGAGTACCCTTTTGGTGGCATTTTCGGGGATTAATACTTTTTCTGTTCCCGGAGATTCCCATGCCACCGGGTCGCTCCCGTCGGTTGTATAATAAATGGTGCCCTGTGTAGCAGTCATTGTAAGTACATCACCCGATCCAATGATATTTCCATCGGGGGTGGCTCCATTGACCAAATAAACAGGAGGGTTAACCTGCGGAAACAATCCTGCATTTCTTAACTGATTAATAAAAGTGTTTGTCCTTTGCGGAAAGTAGGTATTATTCATATAGTTCTGTTCCGTAAGCCAGTAGGTGTCTTTGGCGTAAAGGTCAAATGGCCCTGCAGTTGCATAGGGATGCACATCACGCCTGTAGTCCCCCCATCGTGCAGCTTCCGCATCCATTGATTTTTCAACCTGGGACCTTCTGAGTGCCCATAGTTCAGATGTTTTGGCAGGAGTTAATACCCCGTCGCCAAAACAATGTTTGACAACCCTTGAAGCGAAAAGGCGCTTGTACTCTTCGTTTTCTTTCAGTTTGTTGAATATGCGGCTTGGGCAGTAATTGTTGTCTACATTTAACATGTTTCCGCTTACCGTTTTAACCATATGTTCGGCATCCCAGCTAAAAAATTTAAAGCCTTTATCGGGTTTTTCACGGTTTCTGATAGCCGCCCAGTTATGATGGTCCCAGTCGGTATTGCTGCCATAATAATTCAGGATCATATAGTCTGTGAAATTCACAATATCAATCATCGGTTTTTTGGTTACAGAAGGTGTTCCATCCGCCTCTTTTCCCTGGATAGCCATGTATGCTTCATTGCCTGAAAGACCTGCATTTGCCATGTCTATCATTTCATCCCATGCTTCGGTAGTTCCATCTACGGCTGGACTGTCCAATCCCGATTCCATATAATCTTTTATCACATCATACTCTGTTTCATCACCACCAAAATACGACTCGGCATAGTCCGCATCCATTCTCTCAGAGGGCGCATAAACCCCCCAGTAAATGCCGTTAATATATAAATGAACATATATTGAAGTGCTTGCATGATGTCCCATTGCCCGCTGAGTATCTTTTGTCCAGATATCCCTTTGTAACTGACCTTTTACCCTTTCACCGGAAGTCCAATGTGTCCATGAATTACCAAATCCGGCCCTTAGAACGAGGTTATTAAAACTTTGTGCGAAATCACTCCCGAATATTGGATAATTCAACCGGGTAGGTCCATATTCGGGCCTGAAAACAAGCTGAAAAGAGTGTTTGGGATTCTTTTCAGGCCTGCGGCTATGTCCTCCCTGCAAGCGAATTCCACAATTCACCTGGAATTCGACAGAATCCTTTGCATTAAAATATTCTGCAGATACAGCCCTCTCCCAACCGCGTCCTACATAGGAATAGGGAGGCCCTGTATAAATGTAAATGCCGCCTGTAACCGGGTCTAAGGTACGGTTAAAGAAGTTGTTTTTATCAGAAACAAGGGATAATGTTGGTATATCCTTGAGTGCCTCTTTTACTTTTGAAGCAAAAACAGGATCTGACATCATCTCAGGATCCATTTCATAATCGGCAATTGACGTATCAGGCAGATCGGTATAAGGTCCCCACTTCTCAGGATACCCAATGGGATTGTTCGGTTGATGAATTACATCATCTAAAAACAGGTATGTCTGGGTAACAGTTTTGCTTTTACTCTCACCCAGGATACTGATAGCCCTTATAATTGATGTTGTGGCTATATTGATCTGATCTGTATAAAGCACTCCATTAATCTTTCCCGGTTCACTTCCATCGGTGGTGTAATAAATATCTGCATCCCCAACCTCACAGCTTAACTGCAATGTAAAAGGTGAATCAAAAAACCCGTGTTTTTTGTCAAATGTGGGTGAGGGCAGAATAGTTACAGACGATTGTGAATTATCCGCACCCGGGGTGGGATCTGCAAATTCAACAAAAGTACCTTCAAAGTAACCATATGATACATCAACCTGCTGTGGCGGAAAAGAAGGATTGAATTCGGTGATAACTTCACCTGAGGCATTGAACAGGGCAAAATATTCGCCATCGCCGCTGAGTTTGAAGTTTGTATGCAGTTCGCTGCCTGCAATTGTTTTGTTTTTGCCTGATGCAAATACAATAAGGTAAGCACCGGGATTTAAGGTAGTGTCGGGAAATATCCATTTCTGCGGTAACAATGCATCGTCGGTGAGCGACCATCCTGAAAGACTTATTGCATCTGTTGAAGGATTGAAGAGTTCAATCCAGTCTGAAAACAAAGTGTCTTCATCAGTAAGCGTTGTTTGGTTTAATGCCATAAACTCGTTGATGCGTATGGTCTGCGAAAAGATACACATGTGAATTGAAAATAAAAATAATAGCGAAAAAACTGTTGCTGTTGTCCCTGTTTTGAAAATTTTAAGCATCCTGAATCCTGTTTGTTAAAGCAATTTATTATTTAAAAAAATATCAAATGTAACTTTTTATCATGACTGATTATCGGTGCATATAAATAATAAAAATCATAAAAAAAGCATCGGGTTGCAAATTAATACTTTTGATATTGAGATGCGATCTTTTGAATTCAATTCTCTGCCGGCATCTATGGAAATTTAAAACATATACGATAAAAACTGGTGATTTGATACGGAATTGATACACTTATTGCAATAAAAATGCAATATAAAGTATCACTATTGTCCAATTATATTTAATAATGTTTATATTTCGTGCCTACGGCACTGTGAAATAAATATACAATTGCCTGTTCTATAAATATTTTGTACCTACGGTAC
>JAFGPL010000130.1 GCA_016936215.1 Bacteroidales bacterium | reverse complement strand
GCAGAAAAGCAAAGGGAACTGGAATCGAAATTCAGAACAGCGCTTAATGCCGGTAACAATTATATGGCCCAAAAATCATATACCAATGCCAAAAGCTCGTTCGAAGAAGCGCTAACCTACAAACCAGATGACATCACAGCCAAAAACAGGCTGGCAGAGGCAAGCAACCTAATCCTTCAGGAGCAGGCCAAACAGACTGCTTTTCAGGCCAAAAAAATGCAGTATGATGGTTTTGTCTCCAATGCAGATAAATTTTTCGCTTCGAAAGACTATTCGTCTGCAAAATCTGAATATCTGAAAGCAGCCCAGGTATTGCCTGATGAACAGTACCCGAAACAACGCGTCCAGGAGATTGACAGGCTGGCAACCCTTGCAGAAGCAGAAAAGCAAAGGGAACTGGAATCGAAATTCAGGACAGCGCTTAATGCCGGAAATAATTATATGGCCCAAAAATCTTATACCAATGCCAAAAGCTCGTTTGAAGAAGCCCTCACCTATAAACCAGATGACATAACTGCCAAAAACAGGCTGGCAGAAGCGAACAACCTTATCCGTCAGGAACAGGGCCAACAGGCTGCTTTACAGGCGAAAAAATCACAGTATGACGGTTTTATTTCCAATGCAGATAAATTTTTCGCTTCGAAAGACTATCCGTCTGCAAAATCTGAATATCTTAAAGCAGCCCAGGTATTGCCGGGCGAGCAGTACCCGAAACAGCGCATACAGGAAATTGACCGGCTTGTTGCAGATGAAGCGCGCGCAAAAAGGGAAACTGAGGCAAATTATCAGCGTGCAATCACTGCTGCAAATAATTCATTTAACCAGAAATCTTACGCCAATGCCAAAGCCTCATACCAGGAAGCGCTAAGTTTTAAGTCCGATGATAACCTTGCCAAAAGCAGGATTCTTGAAATTGACAATATTCTTAAGCAACAGATGGCTGAACAGGCAGCCCTGCAGGCAAAGCAAAAACAGTATGATGACCTGGTTGCCAGGGCAGACGGGTTATTTAACCAAAAAAACTATACTGCAGCAAAAGATCAATATAAAAGTGCTTTACAGGTAATGCCGGAACAAACGCATCCGCAGCAAAGAATTACCGAAATAGACCGTTTAATGGCAGAAGAGCAGAAACTTCTGGCCGAAAACCAGGCCAAAGAAAACGCTTATAAACAAGCCATAACAAGAGCAGATGGTCTTTTCTCCTCAAAACAATACGAACAGGCAAAAACAGAATATAACAACGCCCTCTCTGTAAAACCTTCTGAAACATATCCAAAAACAAGGATAACTGAAATAGACAGGCTCATTTTACAGCAACAGCAGGCCCAGACTAAAGAAACCAATTATAAAAATGCTGTGGCAGAGGCAGACAGGTTGTTTGCCGAAAAGAAATATTCCGAATCAAAAGCATCGTACAGCAAGGCGCTGGGAGTTATGCCCTCTGAACAATATCCTAAAGCCCAGATAGCAAAAATTGACAACCTTCTTGCAGAAGCTGAAAAACTCAGGCAACAGGAGCTTGCAAAACAAAAACAGTACGATGGATTAGTTGCCCAGGCAGATAAACTTTTCACAGCGAATAACTATCCGCAGGCCAAAGAGATATATCAAAAAGCCCTTGCAATAAAACCTGATGAACAATACCCTCGTGCCCGTATTGCAAGAATTGATGAAATATATGCCCTCGTTGCCCAGCAACAGAAAAAACAGGCTGCCTCAACCAGCACTCCTTCACAGAATCAACCTGCAACTGCTAAAAAAGTGGTGCCTTCAGAACTGAAATTTAAAAACGACAGCGAACGCGATATCTATCTCGCGGGGCTGAAAAGAGAGTATCCTGATGGTGTAACACTCGAGGTTTATAAAGAAAAATTCAAGGTAACGAGTAGGTATGTCATCATAAGGGGAAACGAGGTAAATGAATTACGCGAGGTTTACTTTTCAAACTATGGTGGCCGCGAATACTCAATGAACGGAAAACCTATCACCCAGATGTATTTTGAAAGCCAGGTAAAACCGCGTGATGGGGAGAAATTCGTTAAATTCGAGTATTAAAAATGCGCTCTCTTACCATTCTCTTTCTTTTGCCCATTCTGCTTTCAGGCTGTAACCGAGTTACCGGAAAGCATGGAGAAATTAGTGATTTGGATACCAACCAGGCTGCCAACGTAAGGTATGCAACAGGATTTAAAACCGAAGATAAAGACGGTTATCAGATAATCACTGTTTTCAACCCCTGGCAGAAAGCTGAAAATATAGCCTTTCGTTATTACCTCACCGGGAGAGATACGGTATCTTCTTTGCCTGATGGTGCAAATATTATCAAAATCCCGGTAAAAAAAGTAGTATGTCTCTCCACTACACATCTCGGGTTTCTTGAATTTATAAATGAGACAGATGCCCTGGCTGGCATCTCCGGTACAAGGTATGTCACAAATACAGCAATTACCGAAAGAATTGAAAAGGGAGAAGTACGCGATATTGGCTACGACGAGCAGATAAACTACGAACTTATTGTTAAGCTGCAACCCGACCTTGTAATCGCTTATGCTGTCAGCGGCAACGAAGCCTCATATCTAGGCAAGCTGCGCGAACTCGGCATTCAGGTTATGTATGTAGCCGAATATCTCGAAGAAAACCCTGTTGCAAAGATGGAATGGGTAAAAGTGTTTGCCGCACTGTTTGATAAAACCGGCGAAACCACCGTAAGATTCGATTCGGTTGCAGCCAATTATCATTCGCTTACTTTAAAGGCAAAGCGAATTGACCATAAACCGAAAGTACTGTCAGGGCTGCCATGGAACGGCACATGGTATATTTCGGGCGGTGAAAGCTATTTCGCGAAACTAATTGCTGATGCGGGAGGCAGTTACCTGTGGAAAAACACCACTTTCAAAGACAGCAGGCCAATGAGCCTCGAATCGGTTTACGCACGTGCCATAGAGGCAGATTTCTGGCTGAATACAGGAACAGCAAATACCATAAAGGAAGTTACGGATGTGGATAGCCGGTTTGAAAACCTGCCGGCACTTAAAAAAAAGAATATTTTTAATTATAACAGATTATCGCGCAGCGATGGCGGAAATGCCTATTTTGAAACTGGCGTGGTAGAACCCGATATAATTTTGAAGGATTTAATAACCATTTTACATCCGGAAGTATTACCTTCACATCAGCTTAAGTACTACAAAAAACTCGAATAATATGGCCAATATAAGAAAACTAAAAAAAGAGATTAAATACCTTACTGCCGACCTGGTTGACGAATGTAAAAATTTCTTTGTTTTTCATCCCGCCCCCGACACCCGAAAACGTGATGAAATAACTGCAAAGATCGTGAAGAAAGAGAAGGAGATCATCAACGAGATCAACCATTTGAAAAAAAATGCACCTGCAAAAGCCAAAGCATATGCAAACCAGATTGTTGAGAAGGTTAGAAAAGAGTTGGTCCCTATTCTCGACGAATTAGGCAAAATTTCAGGTAATTAATAAAGTTACCAGCCTGTCCTTCAAATTAAAATCTGTATTCTTGAATTCCGGAAAGACGATATTGATATTTATCGGGTTGTCTGCAGCCCTGTTGTTTTTGTTTGTCGCCGACATCCTTACAGGGCCTGTTAATATTTCTCCCGGAAAGATACTGAGCCTTTTGTGGGGAAATCACACCGGAGATCCGGCATTGGGCACAATTGTCCTGGATTTCAGGCTACCGAAAGCGCTCACGGCAATCCTTGCCGGAGCAGCCCTCTCTGTAAGCGGATTACAGATGCAGGCTGTATTCAGGAACCCGCTTGCCGGGCCTTATGTCCTCGGCATTAGCGCCGGTGCAGGGCTCGGTGCTGCACTGGTGATTCTCGGATTCGGTTCTTTCTTTTCATTGCAGCAGGTGAGTACCCTTGGTAGCTGGCTGCAGATTATAGCGGCATGGGCCGGGTCGGGACTGGTTTTAATGCTTATCGTAATTGTATCATTAAAGGTCAGGGACATTATGACCATCCTGATACTCGGAATTTTATTCGGCAGTGCGGCTTCGGCTATTGTGAATATTTTACAGTATTTCAGCCAGCAAACCATGTTAAAAGCATTCGTAATATGGTCTATGGGAAGCCTTGGCAGCCTTTCTTTAAGACAGTTGCATATACTGCTACCCTGCATCCTGTTTGGGCTCATCATGGCGCTGTTACTGGTAAAACAACTAAATGCCATGCTGCTTGGCGAAACCTATGCAAAAAGCATGGGAATGAATATCAGGCTTTCCCGCACTTTGATTTTCATTTCCACCAGCATCCTGGCCGGGAGCATTACCGCGTTTTGCGGACCGATAGGTTTTATTGGCATTGCCGTTCCCCATGTGGTAAGGCTGATGTTTAACACATCCAACCACCGGATTCTGATGCCCGGCACTATTCTTACCGGCGCTATCGTGCTGCTTACAGGCGACATTATTTCATCATTGCCCGGCAACGATATCATCATTCCTATCAATTCAGTCACTTCCTTACTTGGGATACCGGTTGTGGTTTGGCTGGTGGCTAAAAACAGGCGGCTGTCAACGGTAAATTAAAACTGCAATGTTCGAAGAAAAAATCAATATCAGGGATCTTGCAGTCGGATACAACCGCGATTCAAAAATAACGTCGCAATTACTCTCGCAACTGAACCTTTCGTGCAAAAAAGGTGAAATAACAGGACTGATTGGCAGGAACGGCACCGGTAAAAGCACTTTGCTTAAAACAATGGCAGGACTGCTTCCTCCGCTTAGCGGGGAAATCCTTATTAATAATCAGAGCCTGGTATCGTACGACAGGAAAGCACTTGCGCGGCTCGTTGGTTTTGTGTCTACAGAGGTACCGGCCGTGCCAAGCCTGAAAGTCATTGAGCTTGTGAGCCTCGGACGCTATCCTTATACCGACTGGACAGGAAGGCTTACACAGTCGGACAGGGATATCATCCATCAATCTGTGAAACAGGCAGGAATAGAAAACATTGCAGATAAGTCAGTTTCCGAAATCAGCGACGGCGAACGCCAAAGGGCAATGATCGCCAGGGCGCTTGCGCAGGACACCGATATACTTATTCTTGACGAACCGACCGCTTTTCTTGACCTGCCAAACCGGTTCGAGATACTAAGGCTTTTGAACCACCTGGCCTCTGAAAAAGAAAAAACTATAATATTCTCTACCCACGACCTGGGAATAGCCCTGCACGAAGCAGACACCATATGGCTGCTTCACAATAAAAACATCGTGACTGGCGCCCCTGAAGACCTTATCCTTAATAAAGAGTTTATCAGGTTATTCGAAGACTCTACCCTCGATTTTGATGATGATAAGGGAGAAATCAGGCCAAAACGTTTCTATGTTTTAAAATCAGGACTTAAAGCAGAAGGACAAATCAGGTTCTGGACAGCCCATGCCCTTGAAAGATTGGGGATAGAAATTGTAAACGAGGATGAAGACGTTAATATTTCGGTTGAGGTTCTCAACGGCAAAACGGTTTGGAACCTGGTTGATAAAAAAAACAGGCTTTTGGCACACTCTGTGTATGAGTTATGCTTATTTTTGAAATCTATTATAAACCAAAAAGTATAATTATGGACAATACAATGAAAAAAACAGTAGCCTACATCTTAATAGGGCTCGTATTGGTTTTTACAGTCCTGTCTATTCTCGGTATCTGGGAAGTAATTGATCTTGATTATATTATGAAGAAAATTGTGCTGTCTTTGCTGGTTGTTTTTGCCGCTTCAGCAGTGATATTGTTTATCTTTTCTATCCTTGCAAAAGACGATGGGCCTTCAAAAACCAATCCCTGAGCAAGATAAAACAATAAAGCAATATTTTTTTGAAAAAATCTGAAGTTTTATGTAATAAACTTTAAACTTTTACGTTTAACGGGGTAATTGCTTTAATACAAAACCGGTAAAATTATTGATTGTACCCTGAAAAGCCTATGATTTCTGTTCTGATACCTGTTTTTAATTTTGATGTTTCTGAACTCGTCCGGGAACTAAGCCGGCAGGCGGTTTCGGCAGGCATTGAATTTGAGATAATCCTTATTGACGATGCATCTGAGAAGATATTCAGGGACTTAAACTCAAAACTTGCATCCAATAACCATGTTAAATATTCAGAGGAACCCGAAAACATCGGCAGGTCGAAAATAAGAAATAAACTTGCCGGCATGGCCGCATTCCCGCATCTGCTTTTCATGGATTGCGACTCGCGCGTGCCGGATTCCGGGTATCTTGCCAATTACCTTAAATACTGCAACGGCGATATTGTTGTATGTGGCGGCAGGATATATGAAAATATAAGACCTGTGGAAAAGGAACTCCTGCTTCGCTGGAAACAGGGCAAAAGCAGGGAAGAATTCACTGCTGCCGAACGAAATAAATCACCCAATAAATCATTCATGACCAATAATTTCATGATATCCAAAAACCTTTTCAACCAGATCAGGTTTAGCGAAGAGATTGAAGGCTATGGCCACGAGGATACACTTTTTGGTTATGAACTCGCCAAAAACAACATTACGATTGTTCATATTGATAATCCCCTGGTACACATCGGGCTTGAAACCAATTCCCTGTTTCTTGAAAAGACAAAAGAAAGTATCAGGAACCTTAATAACATTCTCTCTTTAAACGGTTATGAGAAAATGCTGGTGCAAAACATCAGGCTGCTTTCCTGTTATGCTTTTATAAAAAAAACAAAGATTGACCTGTTTATTAATTTTCTTTTCAGGTTGTTCGGCAAGCATCTCGAGCAAAACCTGCTGGGCAGTAACCCGAACCTGCTGGTATTTGATTTTTATAAACTTGCTTACCTCTGCAAAATAAACCGCAACAACAACTCCGTGGTTTAACCCTCCCTGAAATTTCCACATATTTCTTACCAACTGGCAGTATAGTTCTGGCTACCGACATAATTTTAAATTTTAGTCCTGTTTCTCTTATGCAAATATTATCTTTGTGCCCTGAATAAATTTTTCATGCTGATGATGAACATAGGCAAAATAATTACAGATAAAGCCATTGAAGCCATTGAAGCGCTTTACGGTGCAAAAGTCGAACCCGGCGCCATACAACTGCAAAAAACAAAAAAAGAGTTTGAAGGCGATGTTACATTAGTTGTTTTTCCCCTGCTGAAAATTTCAAAAAAGAAACCAGAAGAGACCGGGCATGATATTGGAAAATATCTTTGTGAAAATCTTAAAGATTTTATTATCTCTTACAAACCGGAAGGAGGCTTTCTGAACCTCCTAATCTCAGGCAGGTTTTATGCAAAGTATCTTAGCGAGGCAGCAAAAGTTGTGGATTACGGGTTAACTGCCCCTACTGAAAACGCAGAGGTGTTTATGGTAGAATATTCTTCTCCCAATACAAACAAGCCCTTGCACCTGGGACATATCAGGAACAACCTGCTCGGGTATTCACTTTCAAAAATTCTTAAAGCCAATGGCAGGAAGGTTGTAAAAACAAATATAGTAAACGACCGCGGCATACACATTTGCAAATCTATGCTGGCATGGCAGAAATGGGGCAATGGCGAAACCCCTGAAAACACCACAATTGAATACCGGAAAAAAGGCGACCACCTGGTGGGTGATTATTATGTTTTGTTCGACACAGAATACAAAAAACAGGTTAAAGTGCTGATGGCAAAGGGCCAGGCAGAAGATGAGGCTATTAGGAATGCCCCGCTCATGAAAGAAGCACAGGAACTTTTAAATAATTGGGAAAAAGAACATTTGCAATTTTTAAAATTTGAATACAAGGTTCAATCTTATTTGAAAAATTGGCACAATAAAGATAAGAGAACATCAAATGTAATTTATAAAAAAGATTTAGAGGAAATTAATAAAATCCTTGAAGGAGAAATCTTTAAGCAACGTCCGATTAAAGCACTTGAAAAAGTAAAATTTTTTGTGTTAAATGGAAAATATTCCAGAAAAAAAAAGAAAATATTATTGAAAAGAATTAAATACCAGAAGAATAAATTGAAAGATATAACAGATCTCGAAATTTATAACTTCTGGACAGAAATGAATAAATGGGTTTACGCTGGTTTTGATGTTACCTATAAAAGGCTGGGTGTTGATTTCGATAAAATATATTACGAGTCCGACACATATATCGTAGGCCGTGACACGGTGCTCGATGGGGTGAAAAAAAACATCCTGGTGCAGGACCCCGATAAGTCTGTCTGGGCCGACCTCACAGCCGACGGGCTCGACCGTAAAATCCTGCTGCGTTCCGACGGCACTTCAGTTTACATGACACAGGATATCGGCACAGCCCAGTTGCGGCAGAACGACTTTTCGCCCGATAAAATGATTTACGTGGTTGGTAACGAGCAGAATTATCACTTCAAAGTCCTGGCGCTTATCCTTCAGAAGCTCGGTTTCGAATGGGCAAAAGACCTCTATCACATGTCGTATGGCATGGTTGAGCTTCCCGAAGGTAAAATGAAATCACGCGAAGGAACAGTGGTGGATGCCGACGACCTGATGGAAGAGATGACTGCCACAGCTCGCGAAATGTCGAAAGAGCTTGGCAAACTCGAAGGGCTTAACGACGATGAAAAGCAGGAAATCTTCAGGATTATCGGGCTCGGCGCCCTGAAATACTTTATACTGAAGGTTGACCCGGTTAAAAACATGACCTTTGACCCCAAAGAATCAATAGATTTCAACGGCAACACCGGCCCATTCATACAGTATACCTATGCACGTATAAGGTCGGTGTTCAGAAAAGGGGAAGAGATGGGGGTTTCAAAATCCCGTTTTTCAGAAAAAGATATCGAACTTAACGAAAAAGAGAAATCGCTGCTGAAGCTGGTGTATGAGTTTCCTTTAGTGGTAAAAGAAGCGGGGGCACAATACAGTCCTGCCCTTATTGCCAATTATGTTTACGAACTGGCCAAGGAATATAACCAGTTTTACCACGACAACCCGATACTTCGCGATGAGAATATTCAAAGGAGAAATTTCAGGCTGGAGATGTCTGAAACCATCGGGAAGATAATTAAAAACGGCATGATGCTGCTGGGTATTGAAGTCCCCGAAAGAATGTAAAAACTTATGGCATAGACAAAAAACCTTACTATTTTTGCAGCAGGATTAAAAAATTTAATATTAACCGATAATTTCTTTCAGGCAGATGTTTGAGAATTTAAGCGAAAAACTTGAACGTTCTTTTAAAATATTAAAAGGACAAGGCAGGATAACAGAGATCAACGTTGCAGAAACCCTTAAAGAGGTCCGACGTGCGCTGCTTGATGCCGACGTGAATTTTAAGGTTGCTAAGACTTTCTGCGATAATGTGAAGCAGAAAGCGCTCGGGCAAAAAATACTCATCTCGGTGCAGCCCGGCCAGATGATGGTCAAGATCGTGCACGACGAGCTGACCGAACTGATGGGCAATGCCAATGTGGACATCAATATAAAAGGTAACCCCGCGATCATTCTTATTGCCGGCTTGCAAGGTTCTGGTAAAACTACCTTTTCGGGAAAACTCGCCAGTCATCTGAAACAAAAACGCGGCAAAAAACCACTGCTCGTTGCCGGCGACGTATACAGGCCTGCTGCCATTGAACAGTTGAAGGTGCTGGGACAGCAGATAGATGTGCCTGTTTATACCGAAGAAGGAAACCATGAGCCTGTTAAAATCGCCAAAGCTGCAGTAAAACATGCAAAACTCATGGGGCACGATGTAGTTATAGTTGACACAGCGGGCCGTCTTGCGATTGACCAGCAGATGATGGACGAAATATCTGCCGTGAAAAAAGCCCTCGAACCTCAGGAAATATTATTTGTGGTAGACTCCATGACCGGCCAGGACGCCGTAAATACCGCCAAAGAGTTTAACGACAGGCTTGATTTTGATGGCGTGGTACTCACCAAGCTCGACGGCGACACCAGGGGTGGTGCAGCCCTCTCAATAAGGGCGGTGGTTAATAAGCCGATTAAATTCATCAGCGCGGGTGAAAAAATGGATGCCATCGAGCTTTTTCACCCTTCTCGTATGGCAGACCGCATACTTGGCATGGGCGATATTGTATCGCTGGTTGAAAAAGCCCAGGAACAATTCGACGTGGAAGAGGCAAGAAAAATGCAGCGCAAAATTGCCAAAAACCAATTCAACTTTAACGATTTCGTACAGCAGATACAGCAGATTAAAAAAATGGGGAACATCAAAGACCTGGCAGGCATGATCCCCGGTATGGACAAGGCCATCAAAAACCTCGACATTGACGATGACGCATTCAAAGGAATAGAAGCCATTATCGGATCAATGACCCCGGCAGAACGTGAAGAACCTTCCATTATTAATGGCTCAAGAAGAAAACGCATTTCGATGGGAAGCGGAACCACTGTTCAGGAGATCAACCAGTTGCTCAAACAGTTCGACGAAACCAAGAAAATGATGAAGATGTTTTCTGGAGGTAAAAATATGATGCGTATGATGTCGAATATGAAAGGCATGAGGAAATAAAACAAGTATTTAGTAAAACCGGTATATTACCCAGACATAAAACCAAAAGACCATGCAACTAATAGACGGGAAAAAAACGGCAGAAGAAATAAGGCACGAACTGGCAAAAGAAGTGGAAAACATGAAAATGCAGGGTGAAAAAGTGCCCCATCTTGCAGCAGTGCTTTTGGGCAATGACGGCGCCAGCGAAACATATGTCGCCAATAAAGCCAAAGCTTGCGAACAGGTAGGTTTCAGGTCTACGGTTTTAAAGTTTGATGCATCCATCACCGAAGGGTTTCTCCTGGACCAGGTAAAAAGCCTGAACAACAACAGCGATATTGATGGTTTTATCGTTCAATTGCCTTTGCCGGCGCATATTTCAGAACAGAAAGTAATTGAAGCCATAGACCCCCGCAAAGATGTGGATGGATTTCACCCGGTTAATATCGGTCGTACGCTTTTGGGCATGCCTTCTTTTGTATCGGCCACACCCTATGGCATCATCGAACTGATAAAAAGATACAACATCGAAACCCAGGGCAAACATTGCGTGGTAATCGGGAGGAGCAATATTGTCGGAAGACCTGTGAGCGTGCTGATGTCGCTTAAAAATTATCCCGGTGATGCCACGGTGACCGTGTGCCACAGCCGCACCAGGAATATGGAGGAGATTACCCGTCAGGCAGATATACTTATCGCAGCGATTGGTATTCCCGGTTTTGTTAAAGGCAATATGGTTAAGGATGGTGTGGTGGTTATTGATGTGGGTACCACCCGTGTCCCCTCAGAGCAGACCAAATCGGGTTTCAAACTAAAAGGCGATGTTGATTTTGACGAGGTAGCGCCCAAAGCAAGCTATATTACACCGGTTCCGGGCGGTGTAGGCCCAATGACCATTGTTTCGTTGCTCAAAAACACTTTTCTGGCTGCCAGGGGGGAGATCTATAAATAACCAGTAATTCAAATACTTTTATCCCCCGGTACCATAAATATCTTTGCACCGAGGTGATGAAGCGTTTTTCCTTCGGGCCTTTCAGGCATCAGCCTGTCTGAAAAAGCCTGCTCATCTACAGCAGCATATACAGCCCTGCCAAAGACAACAATAACATCATCATCTTCAACAGTTTTAAACATTTCACATTCGATATACCCGATACAGCCTTCAGGAACCTGCATCTGAAATCTCCCGGAGGAAAAAGTCCTTATACCAAACTTTTCAATCTTATTCACATCATGGCCTGAACAACTGCCTAGCAGTTTAACCATCTCAACCTGCGATGCATGGGGCAGACAAACAACGAATTTACCGGTCTGCATAATGTTTCGCAAAGTCTTGTTTTCGCTTGCACATACAATCAGCAGCTTTGTCACCTGATCGTAATTCAGCGGGCATTGCCAGGCGATGGGGGCAAGGTTTGGAGCATTGTCCTCATCGCGTGTAACAACAAGCACCACGGCACCGGTATTCAGCAGCCTGTATGCTTTATCCGGCTCAAGCTTCCTGTAATTTTTTTTTTGGGATGATCTCCTGCATCTTACCTGTCAGGCTTTTTCGATGGCTGCCTTGTATTTTTTCTGCATTTCGATAACCAGTTTGTGAAAATCGGGATAGGTATTCCAGAGATCAAATCCGCAACCGGCCAGGTCATTACATTCTATACAGCAGTCGTAACCCCTGCCGATGGCGCACTCCCTCACCAGGCAGTTCGAGACTACCACTCCCTGTGGCTTATCTTTGTTTTTGCAGGTATGGCAAAATACCTCATCGGCATTGAATTCAATACCGTATTTCTCTTCAATTTTCCAGTCCTTAAACGCCTGTTCTTTCTTTGCAGTATCATTTTCAAGGGTTGCAACATACATGGGGCAATCGGGCGGACAGGAATATCCGCAGTAGTTAAGCTTTTTCGGGTCGGGAACTTCGTCCTGAAAAAAATTGCCAAATACCTTCATACCGGGGCAGCATGCAAACGCACCGCATGCAAGCCCTATTTTTGAGCCATTGCGCACAAACTCCCTGCGTGATTGTTTTTTATTCATAGCTTCGGATTATTATTGAACCAAATATACTAATTTTTTAACCTTACAATCAATGTAGTTTAATAACCTTAAACTGCATTATTCATCCGTTTAAAATTTTTAACCATTTGATAATAAATTGTTTAAAAATTTGAGAACGGATGTAACCGCTCCGCTCTCACATGAACT
>JAFGPL010000129.1 GCA_016936215.1 Bacteroidales bacterium | reverse complement strand
CGCTTAATTCGTGGATTTTAGTTGAATTCTAATGTTTATGCGGGTTAACCCCGATTTACAAATACTCAATTTTGAGGTTTTTAAATAACCAAAATTGATAGTATTTGTTAATCGTTTGAAAATTCCATGAATTTTCCGGGTTAAGTATATCTTCTTCGAAAGTCATGTATATTTTCAGGTTAAAAACCCCAAAGCAACATGTTTACAGGTAAATTTACCGAACAAACAAACCAGTGTGTACTTTTTGATGTTCTAACACTATTTTATAAAAATAAATGCCCCGGGGTAATGCATTAACCGGTAAGGGTAATGCATTGGATTCCAATACTACATTACCCGAAATTGAGTAAATTTTTACAGAATTTATGGTTTGCATGAATTCGTTTTGAGTTACCAGCATAGGGGATGCGGTATTATTTATCCATACCCTGATTTCGGGATTTTCAAACGTAGCAATATTGGTTTCGTTTAACTCAAAAAACTCCAGCATGAGGTCAACCCATAACTGATATTGAATTGCTGAAGGATGCAATCCATCAGAAGCTACCAGTTCGGGTTTTTCCAGACCTTTTCTAGAAATAGGGGTAATGTTAATATACTGAACATTAAAAAGATTTGTAATTTGTTTGTTTGCAGCATTAAATCTATCAATACCGGCAGAGATATTGCTATTTCCGTTACCAAAGGGAGTAAATGCATAATCGGGTATCGATACCACAAAAACATTCTGAATATTGTTACCTGCCAATGATATGGCTGTTTTTAACAATTGCTCAAACTCTATTTTGTACTGTTCCAGCGAACCGCCCTGATAAAAATTATTTACCCCGATTAACAGCGACACCAATGTATAATTGTTGTTTAGTGAAGCGGTTTTTATAGCCGCGGCCAACTGATCTGTGCGCCAACCGGTTTTGGCAATAATGGTTAGCTCCCCGGGCGAATATCCTAACTCGTTAAACCTTGCATACAACTGATTTGGCCAGCGCTCCTCTGTTGCAACGCTTTGACCAATGGTATAAGAATCGCCCAGGGCTAAAAACCGCACAGGTTCTTTTATTTCCAAATGGGCATAAAGCGAAATTGAATATAAGGCAATAAATAAAAGTAATCCTATTTTGTTTATCTTATCCATGATCATATTAAACAACAAATTTTGTCAAGGGTTCAAAAACCAATGAATGTAATAAGTCACATTTTTGGTTGTAAATAATAATTCAAAGTGATTGTTGTTAAATGATATAGCCTTCAAAATTTTATTTTCCGAATGGGTTTGCAGGTTTGGTGATGAGTGGCGGGGAATTGTTCCGTGACAACGAGCGCTTTTGAGGGAGCGTTTTGCCCCGATAAATATCAATGATTTTATTAAAAGAATCAGTTTGAAGTGCTTCTTACACTTGCTCAATACCCACACTCCAAACTGATTTTGTCGGGGTGAGAAGACTCGAACTTCCGACCCCTACGTCCCGAACGTAGTACGCTACCAACTGCGCTACACCCCGATTTAGCCGCCGAAGCTTCATGCGAAGGCGGTTTATTTTAATCTATTGTTTTGCTGATTCTAAATTGTACAAATCAAATCATCCAAAAGCGCACAAAAATAATCATTCCTCCGGTAAGATGAAATTTTCTTTCAATAAAATTTCTTTTTCGATGGGTACAACGCCCACTTTCTCACAGACCAGTCCGCCTGCCAGGTTTGACAGGGTTGCCGTTTGCCTGGGCGATAACCCGGCAGCGATGCATAGCGCAGCGGTGGCAATCACCGTATCACCGGCACCTGAAACATCGGCAATGTCGCGGACCTCAGCCGGTATTATATGATATGAACTGCTCTCACTGATAAGTAAGCCCATCTCTGAAAGCGTTACCATTACAAACTGATGGGCATACTTCTCATGCAGCACACGGGCAGCGTTGAACACCGAATTGAAATCTTTTTTGTCTATATGAATGTTCAGACCTTCGGTAAGTTCTTTAAAATTAGGCTTAAAAAGCGTTGCTCCATGATAACGGGAAAAGTTGCGCTTTTTTGGGTCAACCAGTACAGGTATCTTTTTTTCCGTTGCCAGTGCTATGGTGGTGTCAATTACCTTATGCGTAATCACCCCCTTGTCATAGTCCTGGAAAATAATTGCATCGGGCGTAGATGAACGGATAACTTTCTCGATTGTGTCAACAAGTGTTTGTTCAAGCTGTGGTTCAAGATATTCTTCCATCTCGTGGTCAACCCGCAGGAGGTGCTGGCTACCGCTTATTATTCTTGTCTTTACCGTAGTGATGCGCCTGCCGGATTCCACAATCCCTTCGGAGGTCATCCCTTCAGCCTTCATGAGCGACTTAAAAACATCACCATGGGTATCTTCACCGATTACAGCACAAAGTACGGGTTCCGCACCAAGCGATTTAACATTGCGGGCCACGTTGGCGGCGCCACCCATCCTGTATTCACTTTTGCCCTGGGCAACAATCGGCACAGGCGCTTCGGGCGAGATACGGGACACGCGCCCCCAAATATAGGAATCCACCATTACATCGCCGATGATCAACACCTTCATTTTGCTGAAAGCATTTAATAATGCGGGAACAGTAGTCTTTGTCACTTGCTTCTTTTTTTAATCCCTGTATTATAACTTCAGTGGGGCAAAAATAGTGTTTTTATTGCTGTAATCAATATCCCGGGAGAAATCTATCCTTTAAAGCCTTTATGTCCGAGAAATACCGGAAGGATGAAGATTTACACTTCAATGTCATATTTAGTAATGCGGGAAATTTAATAAATAATACATTTCCCACAAAGACACAAAGTCCGCAGATAAAAAATTAGGACATAAAATGTTAATCACCGTTTTTTAATTATCCTTAAATTTGGGAAAAGACAACCTGATCGTCAGAACAGTTGATAAATTTCACAGAGTTTTCAAAAAAAACCTAAAAACCAACCAACCATGAAAATCATTGATCTTGACGACACCAACAAATCGCTCTATTTCTGTTGTCTCGAAGACTGGTCGGATGAGATGAAGGAGTCAGGCAACCACAAAGAGTGCTGGTATAACCAGATGAAAGACAAAGGGCTGCGGGTAAAACTGGCCGCTGATGACCAGGGAAATACCGGCGGGATGATACAATACATACCCATTGAATTCAGTTTTGCTACTGGTGAAAATCTTTACTTTGTCAGTTGCATCTGGGTCCACGGGCACAAAAAGGGAAAAGGCGATTTCAGAAAAAAGGGGATGGGCAAAATGCTTCTTAAAGCTGCCGAAGAGGATGCAAAATCACTCGGTGCCAAAGGTTTGGTTGCATGGGGACTGTCAATTCCGGTATTTATGAGGGCGTCGTGGTTCAGAAAACAAGGCTATGTAAAAGTTGATAAACAGGGGATAAGGGTACTGCTGTGGAAAAAGTTCTCAGATGATGCAGTTCCGCCAAAATGGGTCGAAACAAAAAAGTTCAGGACAGAACCATCACCCGGCAAGGTTATGGTAACATCATTCATCAACGGCCATTGCCCTGCAATGAACATTGTGCATGAAAGGGCAAAAAGAGCTTCGATGGAGTTTGCAGACAGGGTGGAATTTAATACTATAAACACCTTTAAAAAAGAAGATATTGTGAAGTGGGGTATGATGGATGCACTCTTTATTGACAACAAAAGTGTGAATATGGGGCCACCTCCGTCTTATAAGAAAATAAGAAGAATAATTGCCGGGAGGGTGAGAAAGCTTAGGGTGTAAGGTTTTGTGGGAAATCCCTCCGGCCCACTTTAAAACAGGGGGAAAGAAATCCCCCTGACCCCCTTTAAAAAAGGGGAAAGAAATCCCCCTGACCCCCTTTAAAAAAGGGGAAAGAAATCCCCCTGACCCCCTTTAGAAAAGGGGGAAGTAGAGATAGTTGTTTTGAAAGCATTATGGTTACTGTTTGCCGGGAGAAGCAGTGCTGAGTATCAGGGCAGACAGTTACTTCTAATTCAGGAAATGGTTAATCTTTTCAAATTTGAAGAAAATGCAGATTATTTTTTTAACACCTTTTTCATATTCTTCCCAGACCTATAAAAGCAGCGTGTATCGATATGGTAAGAATAAGGTAAAGGTTACGTGCTTTTTCTGCATTTAACCCCAGAAAATGATACCGGATGGCTTTCTCGTGGCATGCCGCAAGGCATTCGCCGCAATAGGTACAGGTAATGCCGGGTTTACGGGCTTTGATATTCTCAAAGTTCAGCGCATCGTATTTACATTTGAGGGAGCAGGCCATACAGGTGGTACAACTGCTGGTAATGCTCATCCTGAATGGTGAGATATATTTCAGCCAGCTTGTGATCGTACCTATGGGGCAATAGGCTACGCAATGGACCATTTTGTTCCTTTTACGGCTGAATACTACGATTATACCAACACCGATAATTCCGAAAAGCAGTCCGAACAATGCTGCATACAAGCTTTTAATACCTGCCACCCTGAGCATAATGGTTATTAATATTACCGCAGCAAGTATTGTATGCCTGTAAGCGAATTTATTTTTAATGGGGGCGTTCCTTAATTTTTTTCGGTCGGCTGCCCAGTTGTCCAAAGCACCAAAATAACAAAGCTGACTGCACCATGCCGGGCCTGTGAGCAAAATAGTGCTGAGAAACAGAACAGGCATAAAGGAAATCTTCATCCGGTAAATTGACCCGGAAATGATCATGGCAGGTACCGGCAGGTGTAGTTTACCTGTCATAAGAAACCGCTCATCAGCAAGAATACCGAGAAACAACTGCGAGAAAAACACTGCTGAAAAAATCAGCCAGCTTATTTTGCGCCACCGGGCAACCTCTTTCGGGTTTTTCATCTTTGCGGTGAGAAAGGCCGCATAGATCGCGAGCAAAAAGACTTCAAACCATCCAAACCCCGGAAAAAACCTTTCAAGCAGGAGCATCGGGGGTTGCACCTTAAGATGGGCCATGCCAAGTAATAGTATTGTCAACAAAAATGAGTAACCAGATGTTATATGTTTTTTCATCAGATGAGTGAATATTATAGCAGATTTAATTTTGCTAAATTTACATACTTTATTTAAACGGTCAAGCCATTATGATTATTGGAGTAGTTCAACATTTCAGCCTGCCTATAAAAAGTCCCGTAATGGTTTTTGCCATTGTGTTGATTATCATCCTGCTGACTCCAATCTTACTCAAGAAACTCCGTGTGCCTTCCATAATAGGTTTGATATCGGCAGGTGTGGTAATAGGCCCGAACGGTCTGCACCTGCTCGAAAAGAATGCAGCTATTGACCTGTTTTCCGCCATCGGGTTGTTATATGTTATGTTCATCGCCGGCCTTGAACTTGATATGAGACAGTTTAACCGTACCAAACACAAGAGCCTGGTATTTGGTACATTTACTTTTCTGCTTCCGCTTATCATCGGACTTCCGGTATGTTATTACCTGCTGGATTATAATTTTACAGCTTCACTTTTAATTGCAAGTATGTTTTCAACACATACACTCATTGCTTATCCCATAGTAAGCCGTCTTGGCATTGCAAAAGAAGAACCTGTGGCCATAACCGTTGGGGGGACCATACTTACCGATACGCTGGTTTTGCTCATACTTGCCCTGAACATTGGAATTGCAACCGGCGACACCGGGAATTTTTTTTACCTGAGGCTGTTTATCTCAATAGTTCTTTTCCTGATTATCCTTTTTTATGTCTTTCCAAAAATTTCGAGGTGGTTTTTCAAACGTTTTGAAAATGAAAAGCATGCACATTTTATTTATGTTCTGGCAGTAGTATTCTCTTCAGGTTCATTGGCGGAATTTGCAGGCGTAGAGCCGATCATTGGCGCTTTTATGGCCGGTCTTGCCTTAAACAGGCTGATACCGGAGCGTTCACCTTTGATGAACCGTATCGAATTTGCAGGCAACTCTTTGTTCATCCCTTTTTTCCTGATAAGTGTAGGTATGCTGGTTGACCTGAAAATTCTCCTGCAGGGGCCAGGTGCACTTATTGTTGCAGGAACGCTTACATTGGTGGCAGTGACAGGAAAATGGTTAGCCGCCTTTTTAACCCAGCATATCTTTAGATATCCTGCCGTTTACAGAAATCTCATTTTTGGTTTAAGCAGCGCACATGCTGTTGCAACCCTGGCTGTTATCACCGTTGGGTATAACCTCGGAATTATTGATGATACCGTTTTAAACGGCACCGTGGTACTAATCTTCATTACAAGTCTTATTGCCTCGCTAATTACAGAGCAGGCCGGCAAAAAAATGCTGATTGAAAGCATTCCCAAAAAAGCATTACAAGATGGGATGGAAGAAAAAATACTCGTACCGGTTTCCAATCCGAATACTTTTAAACGGCTGCTCGAATTTGCAATGTATATAAAAGACAACGGGGCGAACAACCAGATTTCTGCACTCTCTGTAATACTTGAGCACGACAATATACATCAACAGCAGCTTGCGAGTAAAAAACTGCTGAACGGAATTGTTGAACATGGATCGGGCGCTGATTTAAAAATAGATGTTTATACCAAAGTTGACATTAACATCCTTGGCGGCATAGTGCGCGCGGCAAAGGAAACGCAATCGAACCTGCTGGTGATAGGCGCCAGCCCGAAAAAAGATTTTATTGAAAGACTTTTTGGCAATTTCTTCGATAAAATTGTTGAGAGTTACCATGAAACGCTTTTTGTGTGCCGGTTAATACACCCATTGAACATTGCGCGCCGTATCACCGTACTATTTCCACAAAATGCTGAGAAAGAGCCGGGTTTTACATTTATACTCGATAAGCTGTTTGCGTTGTCCATAAATCTCGCTAAACCTCTCGAATTTCATTGTACAACCCCAATACGCAAATCCATAGAAAGGTATCTCCCCGGGTTGAAGAATAAACCTGTAAGCACATTTAAACCTATTGAAGAAATACAGGATTTTTTCAACCGTGACAAGCATTACGGCGAATCAGACCTTTTGATTTTTGTAAGCGCCAGGAGAGGAATGGTTTCTTATACCCCTAAATATAAGGTGATTAAAAGTTCAAAAGCTGACTTGTATAAAAATACAAATTTTATTATTGCTTATCCTTCAGAATACTCGTGAGATGGATAGAATCATCTGCCTGACTGCCTTTGCAAATTTTTTTTATAAGCATAATCTATCTATTTTGCGCCCCTTGATTTTGCCCTGAATTTTACCCTCATATTTGTAAAAACTTTATCGTCTTTATGTACCTGCCCTGTTAAGGTGCCACCAAGATCGCGAATGGTAATATTTTGCGCCGAATCATATTGTTCGGGGTATATAAGGATGAAATTGTTATTCGTGAGATACCGGCTCATGGCAACAGGCATCACATCGAGATAAGAAAAGTACGATATTGAATCGGGCCGCGCATTTACAATAACCACAAGGTCATTTTTCTTTGTTTTATTAATTATATTTGAATAGCTGTCCCATTCAGAAAAGTCTGAAATATCTGTTTTTATGTCAAGTTGCTGGTTTGTGAGAAAGAAGTTGATATGTTCCGCTGTACGGTTATCGGCAAAGAAAACAATTTCCTGGCCGGTTTTTGATGCAATGTTCCTTATTTTCCCGAGCCATTTAACAAATCCGGGTTCGAATTCAGCTTTGGGAGGAATAAAAACAAGTATCCTTTCCACAGTGTTGAGCGGCTGCACAAAGCATGACAAAAAAACCGAAATGTTTGTATGCCTGATGATGTTATCATTGATACTTCCGAATAATTTCTCTGCATAGCTGTGCCTTCCAAATATACCAATTACAAGGTCAGATACCTGTTTCTCCTTGATGGTATGCAATATGCCGAGCACGGCATTCAAATCATAACGGGTCATGGTAGTGCCATTGACATTCAATGCAGAAACGGCCTTTTTAGCCCGTGTGATAAGCTTTTCGGAATTCCAGGCAGTAAGGCTGTCATGTTCTTTGTCAACTACATTTAATATATGAAGCGGCTCGTTAGATTTGGCTGTTTTAATGATAGAGGCGAATTCAATGAGCGATTCCACGGTATCGGGATTTGATACCGGCACCAGGATACGTTCTTTAATCTCAGGCAATACATCCATGTTTGCTGTTTCATCTTTCATGGCAAGCACCCGGGCAGCTTTTTCAACGGCAAACGAGCTGATACCAATTGAGACAAGTATAAGCAGTATGGTGGCATTCAATACCTCTTCTCCCAGCAACCTGGCCGTTTCTGTCTGACCCTCAACGCCAATGATGATGTTGAACCCGATGATGGCGGCTGCAAGGGCGGCTGCGGCCCTTGAATTGCTTAGCCCGAAGATCATGAGCCTTTCAATACCGCTGAATGAATAAATTTTTTGTGTTATCCAAGCGGCAATATATTTTGATAGTACCGCAAAAGCAATGGTGAAAAAAACAACAAAAAGCGCATGTCTGCCATTAAAAAGAATACTAATGTCAATAAGCATTCCCACGCCTATAAGAAATACAGGGATAAAAAGGGCATTACCCATAAACTCAAGACGGTTCATGAGGCCCGATGTATGAGGAATAAGCCTGTTGAAGGCCAACCCTGCCAGAAATGCCCCGATTACGGGCTCAACCATGGCCACTTCGGCCAAAAATGCCGACAGGAACAATGAGGCCAGCACAAAGATAAACTGAGAGATTCTGTTTGAGGTACGTTTGAAATACCACCGGGCAATATACGGTACAACATATAAAACAAACAACCCGAACAATGGTACGGTCAAAATCATGATCATCCAACCGTTCGACCCGTCCTGGTTTCTTGCCAGGTTCGCTATTACCGAAAGGATTATCAACGACAGAAGGTCGGTAAAGATGGTGCCGCCGATAGCAATATTCACCGACCGTAACCTTGAAAGGCCAAACCTGCTTACAATAGGGTAAGTTACCAATGTATGTGATGAAAAAATAGCCCCGATAAGGATTGACGAAACAAGCGGGTAACCGAACAGATAATAGCTAAGCGCAACCCCGGCAAGAAAAGGGATAATAAATGAGATGGCACCAAACACAAAACTTTGTCCTCTTCTTTTGTTAAAGTCGTGAAGGTTGATTTCGATACCGGCAAGAAACATGATGTATAGCAACCCAACCGTTCCGAGCAGCACGATGCTGTTGTCCCTGGCGAGCAGATTAATTCCGTAAGGACCGATGAGCAAACCCGACAGTATAAGTCCGACAATGGCGGGAACCCTTACCTTTTTGAAAAGCGGCGGGGCAACAAGTACAATCAGCATGATCACAAAGAAAACCATTACCGGGTCTTCAAGAGGGAAGGTAATATGGATATTCAGAAGATGGGTCATTATTTTAAGTAAGATGCTAAAATAAACAATCGCGGGGAAAGAAGAAAACCCGAAAAGATGCAAATCTGCAACCTTTCACCCTGGCACCTTAGTTCTTAAAGGATTAATGTCATTCCCTGAGATAATATTTTTGACAATTTATTCTTCAGTATCACGGTAGACAACATAATTCTGCCATTTTTCGACCACTGCCTGCATGTCGGGCGCCAGGGCTGAGTCGAAAAACATCGGTTTTCCGGTTACGGGGTGTTTAAACCCGAGCGATTTGGCATGAAGCGCAGGGCGGGGCATCAGCCTGAAACAATTCTGTACGAATTGTTTGTATTTCGAAAAGGTAGTACCCTTCAAAATACGGTCCCCGCCATACCGGTCGTCGTTGAAAATCGGGTGGCCGATATATTCCATGTGCACCCTGATCTGATGTGTCCTTCCTGTTTCAAGCCTGCATTCAACCAGGTTCACATAGCCAAGCCGCTCAATAACCTTATAGTGGGTAACGGCATGTTTTCCATGTTCTTCATCCTGAAAAACCTGCATTTTTAACCTTTCCCTGATGCTTCTGCCTATATTCCCGGTAATGGTACCTTCTTCATTTTCAAGGTTTCCCCATACCAGGGCTACATATGTACGCTGTGTTACCCGGTCGAAAAACTGTTTTGCAAGCCTGTTAAGAGCAAGTTCGGTTTTGGCAACCACGAGGATTCCCGAAGTGCCTTTATCTATACGGTGCACAAGTCCCGGCCTAACCAGTCCCTGCTGAAAAAGGGGAAGGTCTTTCAGGTGGTACATCAATGCATTCACCAGCGTTCCGGTGTAATTACCATGCCCGGGGTGTACCACCATGTCGGGTTCTTTGTTTACTACAATCACATCATCATCTTCATAAACAATATTTATGGGAATATCCTGAGGAATAAGTTCAAGTTCGCGGGGAGGGTGCGGCAGTACAATGGAGATCACATCGCAGGGTTTCACTTTGTAACTGGGTTTTTCGGGTATTCCGTTTACCAGAATATTACCTGCTTTGGCAGCGTTCTGTATTTTATTGCGCGAAACATTTTCAATACGGTTGCCGAGATATTTGTCAATTCTCAGCAACGACTGTTTTTTGTCTACCTCAAAGCGGTAATGTTCAAACAGTTCCTGTTGCTCGTTCAACTCTTCCTGCAGGTTGACCATACTATCTTTTACCTCGGTTTCAAAAATTTTGCCGAATAAAACGCTCCGTCGGTGGCTGTAACCTTTAGAATGTATAGTCCGGGTTTCAGATGGCCGATATCTATGGTTCGATTATCATCGTACTGTATTTCAAGTCTTTTACCCATCATATCAAATATTTCAATCCCTGTGGGCTGCAGTGCTGAATTCTCTATGCTAAACCGAATAAAATCAATCGCCGGGTTGGGTGAAACAACCATTGCACGGGGGTTTGATACTTTATTTTCAGGAAGCCCCAGGGCAACAGGGTTTCTGCTCATTACAGGCCTGATCATCAGTGAGCCTTCCTCAACTGAAGAATTGGCAAAATTTTCCCAGGTACCCAGATTGCTAATATATATCTTGTTTTTATTGGCATTGTTTAAATCATAGCCGATATTCAGGAACTCGTTGGTGTTCTGCCTGATGCCCACATACACCCCGTTGCTGACAAATATTGCCGAATCGAGTAAAATACGCATAAATTGTCCGGCAGGAACTGTAGTATCGGGAGTATAAAATTGAGAAGACTCATAGATTCGTGTCCCCGGCTGACCGCTATTGTTCTGCCATACACAAACCCTGAAGGCATCATCGAGGGTACCTGTATAGTTGTTTTTAGTCCTGTTAAAATAAATATCAACCGCCCTAAGGTAATCGGTGCGGTATACCTGGAAATACACTGCTATATAGGAACCTCTGCCCCCAATCGGGCCGGGGTTGCCGAAACCTCTTTCAGGGGTACCGTCATCGTAAGCATAATGATATTGAAAATATTCTATATTTTTTACCGTATCGTTTATTTGGATTCTTTCAGATGAGTTAACCAGATAAGCACCGGTCTCAATTATTCCGATATCAGTTCCGTCATAAGCTATTTCGCGCACAAAAGCATCCTCACGCAAATAAACTGAATCTACAATAAGACTATCGGCTTGGACATTTATAAACGGAGGCAGGATATACTTACCAGTTTTCACGTTTCGTATGAAATATCCCCTCCCGATGGATATTGGTTCCCTGACACTTGATTTTCCGTAGCTCCAAAGTGTAATGGTTGTTCTGAAAACAATGGGCATAAATTCCCTGCGGAAGTTGAAATTGGCAGAATCAACATGGTCCCAGGGTATTGAAGTGTAGTCTTTATAACTTGATTTAAGCGGGTAGAGAAACGAAACATCGTCTACTTTTTCATGTTCTTCGATGGGCTGGTTATTAAGCCGCACATAATCAATGTGCCAAAGATCAAAATTTCCCAGTGCTCCCAGGCCGGCTTTGGTATCCTGGTCGGACATGCTTACATAATTTCTGAACCTGAACCTGAAACCGTTTTGAAGAAGCGAATCGGCCACTTCAATAATCTTAAGCGTAAAAGGCTGCAGGGTAGTGCCCGGTGTGCTCCATGCATGGTACCATTCAGCGGTTTTGGGGCTGAAGAATTCTACCACCAGCGAGTCTTTGGTCTCGGGTGGTTCGCCGTTACCCTGGGGCTGGTAAAAGAAACTCAGGTAGACCGGTTTCTTTATGCCCGCATATCCTGTAAGGTCAATGCCGGCGGAGGTGAGCGTATCACAAGGTTCAGGTTGGCTGCCTATAGGGTAGATATTCCCCTCTTTATCTATTGCATCAAGCGTGGCTACCCCCAACGATATTGGTTCTACGGGAAAAGTGGCATTGATGAATGCATACCTGTCGCTCCAACGTCCGGGGTCGGGAAATACCGAGATATTTGAGAAATCATCAAAGAAAGGCGGAGTTATTATATCCTGAACAGCACCTGCCTGCCGGGTAGACTTCAATGGTGCCTGTTCTTCTGCAAGGTGCTTCTTAATAACGGGATTATGGCTAAGCGGAACCAGCATCTGGGCATCCGCTGCATATGCGCCAATAATCAGGATAATTGTAAAAAAAAACGGTCTTTTAAAACGGTTCACTTTCATTCTCATAATTTAGTGTATCTGCCGGTACTGCAAAAATTTTAGTTGAGTCAAGCGTCAGCCAGACATCTATTGAAGAACCTAACGGAAGCGAGTTGTTTTTATTGTGTGCAGGTCTTTGCATGTGGATCCTGGCCAATGGTTTATCTTCGTCTTTAATTTCGGGGTCGGGAACAATGGCGCCAAGTCTGAGTGAAACATCTGCGGCCCTTATGGTGGCTTCCTCTTCGGTAAGGCCAATGAGATCGGGCACCCTGGTTGTTTCACCGCTTAACCCTTTACCAAGCACCAGGTCAACGAAGGAGCCCTTTACCAAAGTATCCCCTTCTTTTATTGGCACCCCAAGATGTTTCTGCGCAAGAATGATATTCACCCCCAAGTCGGGTTCGTAGGTGATTTTCCCGATTTTCAGACCGATGGTCTCAAGCCTTGACTGTGCTTGCCTGATCGTAAGATTAACAAGGTCGGGCATAACCACTTTTTCGGGGTTCATGGCATTCATGGTAAGATATATTTTCCTGTTTTTCTTTACTTTAAACCCTGATTTGGGGTGCTGCTCAACCACAGTACCACGCTCATGTTCATTTGAAAATACCGAATCAAAAACCTCCCACCTCAGATTTCTCTTCTCCAGGATGTCTTCAACCTCGGGTAAAGTAAGGTCTGTAAGGTCGGGTACAATATATGCCTCACCATGGCGCGTAAATAATCTAAGCCAGGTAAAAAAGAGCATGAAAGCCAATGCCAGTATCAAAAAGGCCAGTGTAAGATTTTTTATAACGATATGCCTGCCTAAGAAGCCTGAGATTTCTTTTGTTATTTTTTGCATGCCGGATAAATTTTCAATTGAACAAATATAAAATTATATTATGACTCTTGAGAGTTATAGAAAGAGTAAAAATTCAGAAACAGTATTCAATTTCTTTAAAATTAAAGGTTAATAAATTTTTATTTTCACCGGCAACCAAAATTTGACCGTTTTCGTTAATTCCCTGAATAGTAGCTTTGAATACCCTGTCTCCACGTTTAAATAGAGAGGGGGTGTTGATGAACAGGAGCTTTTGTTCATATTTCTCTTTGATGTATTTGTATTCCTGGTTATACAGGCGTTTTACCCATTTTTTAAAGATGTTCAGCAATCTTTCTGTCACATTAGTGATAGCAAATTGATTGCCCGTTTCAATTACCATCGAGGTGGGGTTTGGGATATCAGCAGAAAACCTCTCCTGGTTCACATTCAATCCCAGTCCAAGCACCGAATGGATGATCTGTTTGCCCAAAATGGCATTTTCTATAAGCATGCCCGCGATTTTTTTCTTACCTGCAAAAATATCGTTTGGCCATTTTATGCTAACCGGTATTTTGTATTCGTCCAGAAGTTCGGTCACAGCAAGCGATAAAGCCATGGAAAGGTAAAATTGTTTTTCAGGCTCAAGAAAGTCCGGGTACAGGATAATACTAAGGGTTATATTGCTGTTTTTGTCACTTTGCCATGAATTATCACGCTGACCTTTGCCTTTTTTCTGAAAACCTGCCATTATTACAGTGCCCTCTGCAGGATTGTCTTTTTTTAAAAGCTCAAGCGCGAAACAGTTTGTTGAATCAAGCGTTTCGTAATTTTGCAGTTTAAAAGTAATATCGGGGTTTTTCATATCAGGGGGAATGAAACTTTAATGGTACTATTATTGTTAATGATTATTTTGATTTTTAAAAACAAAATATTGAATTATTTGTAGATTGAATGTGAAAAATTGTCATCAAATTTACTGAACAATTTATTTTAAACGATTGAAAGAGTAAATTCATTATTTTTGTCGGGAAATTTGAAATTAACA
Source organism: Bacteroidales bacterium (assembly GCA_016936215.1). Classification (GTDB taxonomy): domain Bacteria; phylum Bacteroidota; class Bacteroidia; order Bacteroidales; family UBA10428; genus JAFGPL01. The sequence goes on along the minus strand of JAFGPL010000129.1, from coordinate 10,572 downwards.
AGCTGATCTGTTGATAAGGGAAAAGAAAATTTTAAACACCATTACTGGCAGTATTCTTGAAAAGAAGGGGAAAGAAATTGTTATTATTGATTTATCAACCCTAAATTACGCCTTTTGCGACTATTTTGTTGTTTGTCATGGAGATTCAACCACACAGGTTAGTGCAGTGGCAGACCATATAGTGGACAAAGTGAAGGAAGGGTATGGTATACAGGCCCGTCATATCGAAGGCATTCAAAATGCGCAATGGGTTTTGATTGATCTTGGCAGTATTGTGGTTCACATATTTTTAAAAGAACAGCGTGATTTTTACAGGCTCGAGGATTTATGGGGCGATGCAAAAATCACCCGTATTGAAGAAGAATAAAATTGTATAATAATTTTTGAAATGTCACAAAAAGAAGAAAAGAAAAAAGTAAATAAGAAACCACCTTTAGAAGAGATACCGGGGCCAGATAACCGTAAGCCCAAATTCAATACCACATGGATTTATGTCCTGATCATCCTTGTGTTTCTCTCGATGTGGTTCTTTAACCAGGGTTCGGGCACGATTGAGACCACATACAGGGAGTTTGAATCCGAGATGTTGCTCGCAGGCGAGGTTGACCGTATCGTAATCGTAAACGGTAAGCTTGTTGATGTTTATATTCAAGATCAAAAACTTGACCAGCCAAAACATAAAAAGGTACTGGAGCGCAACATCAGTAAATTTGCCCGCACTGGGCCCCATTATTCTTTTGAAATACCATCGGTTGACCATTTCCTTAAACAACTTGAAGATGCGCAGTCCAATCTGCCCAAAGAAGAAATAATTTACCCCGGAAGTGAAACGCGTAAAGGTTTTGGGGAAATGTACGGATGGTTGATCCTTCCGCTTCTGCTGCTGGTGCTGTGGCTGGTAATTTTCAGAAAAATGAGCGGCGCTGCCGGCGCCGGCGCTTCCAATATCTTTAATGTAGGAAAATCGAAAGCAAGAATTTTCGACAAAGATACCAATGTAAAAACCAATTTTAACGATGTAGCCGGACTTGAAGAGGCCAAAGTTGAAATTAAAGAGATTGTTGATTTTCTTAAAAACCCCAAAAAATATACCGACCTGGGAGGAAAAATACCCAAAGGGGCACTGCTTGTAGGTCCCCCGGGTACGGGTAAAACACTGCTCGCGAAGGCTGTGGCCGGTGAGGCTCATGTACCGTTTTTTTCAATGTCGGGGTCTGATTTTGTTGAAATGTTTGTTGGCGTAGGTGCCTCAAGGGTACGCGACCTTTTTAAACAGGCAAAAGAAAAGGCGCCGTGTATCGTATTTATTGATGAAATTGACGCGATTGGGCGGGCCAGGGGTCGTAACCCTAATTTCGGTGCGAACGATGAACGTGAAAACACCCTAAACCAGCTGCTTACCGAAATGGATGGTTTTGCTTCAAATGCCGGGGTCATCATCCTTGCAGCCACCAACCGTGCCGACATCCTCGACAGGGCACTGCTGCGGGCCGGGCGTTTTGACAGGCAGATACATGTAGAACTTCCCGACCTGAATGAACGGAAAGAGATTTTTAAGGTGCACCTGCATCCATTGAAAATCGAGAAAAACCTCGACCTTGATTTTCTTGCCAAGCAGACCCCCGGATTCTCAGGGGCCGATATTGCCAATGTATGCAATGAAGCCGCACTTATTGCTGCCAGGAAAAGCAAGAAGAGCGTCCAGAAACAGGACTTTCTCGATGCCATAGACCGCATCGTGGGCGGCCTTGAGAAAAAAAATAAAATTATTACGCAGGAAGAAAAACGAACCATTGCCTATCATGAGGCAGGTCATGCCACCGTAAGCTGGCTGCTTAAATATGCCAACCCACTGGTAAAGGTTACCATTATTCCGCGCGGCAGGGCGCTCGGAGCTGCATGGTACCTTCCTGAAGAACGTCAGATTACCAACAAAGACCAATTGCTCGATGAGATGTGTTCTGCATTGGGCGGCAGGGCTTCTGAAGAAATTATGTTTGGAAAAGTATCCACCGGCGCCCTCAACGACCTTGAGAAAGTTACCAAACAGGCCTATGCAATGGTAAGCTATTTCGGGCTTAGTGATAAAATCGGGAACCTGAGTTATTACGATTCAACAGGCCAGAGTGAATACTCCTTTTCCAAACCTTACAGCGAAAAAACAGCCGAACTTATAGATTCCGAGGTAAAAACCATTGTTGATATGCAGTACCAAAGGGCATTAAAAGTACTTAACGACCATCGTGACGGACTGCAGCAACTTGGCGACCTTTTGCTCGAAAAGGAAGTGCTCTTTAGTGAAGACCTGGAACGGATTTTTGGAAAACGTGAGCATAAAAGCCCTGCAGAACAACGTCTTGAGGCTTCTGTGCCTCTTCCTGACAAGGGTGAAGAAAAATGAAATTTGTCATTTCATACCTGGCAAAAATTACTTTAGGTTAGCAAAACTTATACAAGCAGTTAAAACTCTTTGTTAAAAATCTTACCTTTGTACAGGCTTTTATGCATTGTATGGAGAAAGATTGGATTTTAATTTACAGCAATAACCAGGATTTTTCGATTGAACTGGCAAAAGGTATCCTTACTGAAAACGGGATTGAGCATGTAACATTAGACAAAAAAGATAAATTTTACCAATTTGGAGATTTTGAAATCTTTGTCCACAGGGATAATGCCATAAAAGCAAAGTTTTTACTTAAAGATCTCGACACTTGAACAATTTTCTTACCCGGACACTCACCGGCACCTTGTACCTCGTGATATTTATCGGGGCAATTTTATCAGGCCCCTATGGTTTCGGACTGTTATTTTTCGCCATTGTTATTATATCTCTTTGGGAATTTTACCAAATGGCTGAAAATTTAGGGTTTCACCCTGGTAAGTTCATGGGACTCATTACAGGGGCTGCATTTTTTGTCCTTGCTTTCGTTATTTTTGCATTCGGCAAATCGTTTATCCTTTTAGACCTCATTGTTCCACTGCTTGTTATTGCCATTATTGCCGAACTATACCTCAAGCGGCCCAACCCGCTGGTAAATATTTCAATTACCATGCTCGGTCTGCTATATGTAGCACTTCCGCTGACACTTTTCAACCACCTGGCTTTTTACGACAATGGCAATTATACTTTCGAGATCATTCTTGGTTTTTTTATCCTTCTCTGGGTCAACGACACGGCAGCCTATGTATTTGGCATGCTTTTCGGTAAACATCGGCTGTTCGAACGTATATCACCAAAAAAATCATGGGAAGGTTTTGCCGGGGGTACCCTGGCTACCCTTACTTTTGCCTTTTTCCTTAATCTTTGCTTTGATATTCTTACCAGGACCGACTGGCTTGTAATTGGCGCCCTGATCGCGGTGGCTGGTGTTTATGGCGACCTGGTTGAGTCAATGTTCAAAAGATCGGCAAATATCAAAGATTCGGGGAAAATATTACCGGGACATGGAGGCATGCTCGACAGGATTGACTCTGTGCTGCTCAGTAGTCCGCTGGTATTCACATATCTTCTAATTTTAAACCTTTTACAATCATGAAAATACACAAACAAGGTTTCCTGACCATTGCATTTGCAGGTATTTTCCTGGCCATCATTGCTGCCATTGTACTATTATTTATTACAGCTCTATGGTTGCTGATCCCAATAATTGCAATAATTGCCGTGCTTTTCTTTTTAATACTCTGGTTCTTCAGGATACCACAAAGACATTTCGTCCTGAACGATAAATATGTTTATGCCCCCGCCGATGGTAAGGTCGTGGTGATTGAAGAAACATTTGAAAATGAATATTTTAAAGATGACCGCATACAGGTATCTATCTTCATGTCGCCGCTGAACATACATGTAAACTATTACCCTATCGGAGGTGTCATAGACTATATGAAATACCACAGGGGTAAATACTTAGTTGCCTGGCACCCGAAATCATCTTTTGAAAACGAACGATCAACCATAGTGATTAAGAACAGCAATAATACAATACTTGTAAGGCAGATTGCCGGGGCACTGGCCCGAAGGATCATCACCAATTCACGTATTGACCAGCATGTAAAGCAATGTGAGGAGCTCGGTTTTATTAAATTCGGTTCACGTTTAGATGTCTTTCTGCCCAAAAGCGCTAAGATTGTTGCCCGATTAAACCAGGTTACCCGTGCCGGATTAACGGTTATTGCCGAATTATAGGCCTCACCTGTATAATTTAAGATAATAATTTCTTTTATTCTGTTTTAACATTCGGTTAACAGACAGATAGTACTGTTATAGGTAATTTTGTAACAGTATTAACCAAAAAAAATTAAAGATATGAAAAAAGTACTTCAGGTATTAACAGTGTTGGTTTTAGTAGGAATGGTATCAGCGCCGGTAATAGCCAATTCATGGGCTGCTGCATCAATTGTGGCAATAGATGATGAACCTGCAAAAAAAGATGCACAGTCTGATGATAAACAGGAAAGTGCAAAAAAAGGTGAATGCACCAAGTCTACAGCTGAAAAATCATCCTGCACCAAGTCTACAGCTGAAAAACCGGCATGTGACAAAGACAAATCAGCGAGTGCAAAAAAATAGGAAGTAATTTCGGCAACCAAGCTCCTTCGGGAGCTTTTTTTTTTACTTTGTTTTTTGACTGTTTTTTTGATGATTGAAAATTAAAGCCTAACTTTCTACCTCTTTTTAGAGTGTAGCACCAAATGACCAAACCGGAAAACCTGAGCATAAAAAAGTGGGCTGTTGAAGACCGCCCGCGTGAAAAACTAATGGGGAAAGGCATCCAGGCACTAAGCGATACCGAACTCCTTGCCATAATTCTTCGAAACGGAACTGTTGAATTGTCTGCTGTTGAGCTGGCAAGACAGCTTTTACAACACTCAGGCAATAATTTGAATAATCTCGGAAAGCTTACGGTGAAAGAACTTACCATGTTCAAAGGTATTGGGGAGGCCAAAGCCATTACCATTGTTGCTGCATTGGAACTTGGCAAGCGAAGGAAACTCGCCGGAATAACCGATAAACCATCAATAAAAAGCAGCAGGGATGTTTATGATATTTTTCATCCTTTGCTGGCAGACCTTCCATACGAAGAGTTTTGGATATTGCTGCTGAACAGGTCGAACAGGGTCGTAAAAAAGGTAAAAATCAGCCAGGGAGGAGTGGCGGGTACTGTTATTGACAACAGGTTAATACTTAAAACAGCCATCGAAAACCTTGCCTCTTCTGTTATTCTTTGCCATAACCACCCTTCGGGCAACCTCAACCCAAGTGAGGCAGATGCCGACATAACCGGCAAACTAAAGGTTGCTGCAGAATATATGGATATTAAGCTTCTTGACCACATTATAGTTGCCGATCATGCATACTTTAGTTTCGCAGACGAAGGAAGAATTTAACTGAATAACAATACCTTGAGTATCCGATATCTGAAAAACGGTGAGATTAATTATTACAGATGGGATATCTGTATCAGGAATTCTTTCAACTCATGCATATATGGATATTCCTGGTACCTAAATACAGTATGCGATAACTGGGATGCACTTATAGAAGGAGATTACGAATCGGTGATGCCGATACCAAAATTCAGAAGGTTTGGGCTACAGGGAATAGAGACACCTTCTTTTACAAGTAGTTTGGGAATATTTTCAAGCGGACTGATCAGCAATGATAAAGTAGAAGCTTTTTTTCGATCCATTCCGTCGAAGTTTATATTTATAAACCTGTCAATAAACAAATTCAATAAAGTAAACTGGGGCCATCCGGTTGTTGATCACAGGTCGCATTTTGAACTTGACCTTGTAAAACCATACCCGAAAATTGTAAACGGGTATAGTAATTCACTAAAAGAAAAAATTGCGAGGGCAAAGAAACTTAAACTTTCCTTTTTAAAGGGCATCCCTCCCGGTGATTTGCTTGATATGGTTAAAAGAAATTCCGGCAGAAATGATCCGCCACGGCTATCTGAAGAAAAAGCTAAAATCCTGCGAATGCTTATCAGCACTTCCTTGCGTTACAAGATAGGGGAATTGTCAGGTGTCTATAACTCTTTTAACAACCTTGTGGCAGCAGCTTTTTTTATCTGGTCAGAAAACAACGCTTTAATGTTGTATTGTCATTCATCAGCCGAGGGTATCCAGGAGCATGCACTGCTTTTCCTTATAGATCACTTTATTCAGCTTCACAGCAACCGCTTTGTCACACTTATTTTCGACTATTCCGGGATACCGGGTTTAAGTGACCTTTACAACCATTTTGGCGCCATCGAAAGCCGTTACCAGCAGATAAAAAAAACAAGGCTGCCGTTTGTTTCAGACTTTCCCAAAATTATGAAGGATATGTCACTGAACAGGTAAGAACTTTTTAACCCATTTATGGTCGCTGCAGCGATCAAGCAGTTCCTGCATGGTTACTTTAAAGACAGGGTGCAACAGGTGCGGAGCCAGTTCTGCAAGCGGCACAAGGACAAATTTTCGCATATGAAGCCTGGGATGAGGGATGATTAAACCAATGTCTTTATCTTCGACAATTTCCAGGTTATAAAACAGAATATCAAGGTCTATTTCACGCGAAGAATAATCAATGCTTGTTTTTTTTATCCTGCCAAGGTCTTTTTCAATTCTCTGCAGTGTAAACAACAGGTTTGTATAATCCAGTCCGGTTTCAACAACAACAACCCTGTTTAAAAAATTTTCGGTGTTATCAAATCCCCAGGGTTCGGTTTCATATATGGAAGACATGGTCTGAATTTTACCAATTCTCTCACCTATAAGCCCGCAGGCTTTTTCAATATTTAAAAAACGGTTTCCGAGGTTTCCCCCCAGAAGGATATACACCAAGTTCACTTTTATAACTCTATAACGGCAAAAATAATAATATTAGCTTTTGATGTGCATAATCTTAAATTTGATTATTTTTAACCATCACCAATTTTAATCAACTTTAAATTTACAACAGGTTATGAAAAATTTCTTGAAATACGTACTAGCAACCATTACAGGCCTTATCATCGTGGGCGTAGTAATGACCTTTATCTTTTTTGGTATGGTCAGTGCATTTGTTTCCATGGCCACACAAGACAAAGCAGTGGAAGTAAAGCAAAATTCAGTGTTGACACTTACGCTTGATAAACAGATACTTGACCGTAAACCTACGGTTCCCATTATCACCCCTGATATTCTTTCAGGGTTTCCTGAAACACCCATCGGGCTGAACGAATTGCTTGACAATATAAAAAAGGCAGAAAAAGACCCCAATATTGATGGTATACTCCTTGATTTAAGCACATTACAAGCCGGGCTCGGCACCATTGACGAATTGAGAAATGCACTGAAAACCTTTAAGGCTTCAGACAAATTTATATTTTGTTACAGCGATAATTATGATCAGTCAACCTATTACCTGGCATCGGTTTCGGATAAAATCTTTATGAACCCCGAAGGCGTGTTTTATCTCAAAGGACTTTATTCCGAAATTATGTTTTTAAAAAATGCCTTTGATAAACTGGGAATAGAACCGCAGATCATCCGCCACGGAAAATTCAAAAGTGCTGTAGAGCCTTTAATTGATACAAAAATGAGCCGGGAAAACAGGGAACAGATCAAAGCTTACATGGGCTCAATCTGGCAACACATGGTAAAAGAAATAAGCGCTAACCGGAATATTTCCCCTGAAATGGTCAACCAACTTGCCGATAAACTCGAGGTGACCGATTCGCATTCAGCATATGAAAACGGGCTAATTGACAGTCTTGTTCATAAAGATGTGGTGATGGATGTTATAAAAGTTAAAACAAATTCTGTTGACAAGACAAAACCTAACCTGGTAGCACTTTCGGAATACAGTAAAGTACCAAAAGAAAAAACGCATAAGGGGTTGGTCAAACAAAAAATTGCCATCATTTATGCCCAGGGCAATATAGTTACCGGTAAAGGGCAGTATGACCAGATTGGTGCCGACCAATTTACCAAAGCCATAAGTGAAGCAAGAAAAGACTCTTCGGTTAAAGCAATCGTACTACGTGTAAATTCACCCGGAGGATATGCTATTGCAGCCGAAAATATCTGGCGTGAACTTGAACTGGCCAAAAAAGAAAAGCCTGTAATAGCTTCCATGGGAGATTATGCTGCATCGGGAGGCTACTATATCGCAGCCCCGGCCGATGTAATCATCGCAAATCCCCTTACGCTTACAGGGTCTATCGGGGTATTTGGCGTTCTGTGGAATGCAGAAGAACTACTGAACAGGAAACTTGGCATCACCACCGATGTTGAAAAAACCAACGCCTATTCAGACTTCGGGACCATATCAAGGCCTGTCACAGAATTAGAAAAAGCAGTTTTGCAAAAGAGCGTGGATAAAGTGTACCAAACCTTTGTAGGCCATGTAATGGATGGCAGGGATATGACCTATGAAGAAGTTGACAAAATTGGCGAAGGCCGTGTCTGGAGTGGAATTAATGCACTTGGTATTAACCTTGTTGATCAATTCGGGGGAATAACCGAAGCCATTGAACTTGCTGCAGAAAAAGCCGGTATAGAGGAATACAGGGTGGTTGAACTGCCAAAACAGGATAATCCCCTCGACCTGCTGATGAAAGAGCTGATGAGCGGGGCCAGGATAAAAGCCGTGAAAAAGGAGTTAGGCAGTGATTATATTTATTACGAAACATTCAAAACACTCAACGATCTTAAAGGAGTGCAGGCAAGATTGCCTTTCCTGGTAAACATAAAGTAATATTGAATTTTAACAGCCTTATGCCAGGTGCAAAATGGCGCCCGATGTCACTTAACAGGAAAAATCTGGCATTGATAACCTTTCCGGTTTCTTTGATATACGGGACAGTTATTTTCATACGAAACCTGTTGTTTGATATCGGGTTTCTAAAACAGCATTCGTTTCCCCAGCCTGTTATTTCGGTGGGAAATATTACCGTTGGGGGCACCGGCAAAACACCGCATGTGGAATATCTTGTAAAACTTCTTGAAAAAGAGTGTAGTGTTGCGGTATTAAGCCGCGGATACAAAAGAAAGACCAAGGGCTTTATTCTTGCCTCTCCCGGTTCAGGAACAGATGAAATCGGCGATGAGCCGAAGCAGATAAAAGATAAATTCCCGCAGATACATGTTGCTGTTTCAGAAAAAAGGGTTGAAGGAGTTGAAGGCCTGTTAAAAACCCTCCCGCCCCCTGATGTTATCATCCTCGATGATGCCTTTCAGCACAGGTATATCAAGCCTGCTTTGTCAATATTGCTTGTTGATTATTACCGTCCGGTATTCAGCGACTTTTTACTTCCGTTTGGCAACCTTCGCGAATACAGATGTGCTGCAAAAAGGGCGGATATCATCATCGTTACCAAAACCCCGCATGAATTACCTGTCCCGGAACAACAAAAAATCATCTCCAGGATAAATCCTCGTCCCTACCAATCGGTTTATTTCACTACTTTTTCATACGGAAAACCTGTACCCGTATATTCAGAAAACAGTATATACGCAAATGATGAATTTCTAAAATCCTCTCAAACAGGTATAGCGCTGGTCACAGGCATTGCTTATCCCAAACCATTGTTTGAATACCTGAAAAACAACTACAGTACGGTATTGTCTGTTTCATTTCCCGACCATCATGATTTTACATTAAAAGAAATTACCGGTATTAAAAATAAACTGGAAAAAATGGTAATAAACCAAAAAATTATAATCACAACAGAAAAAGATGCTGTAAGATTAAGAAGATTGACCGGCCTTGATGACGAACTCAGGCAGATGATGTATTATGTTCCGGTTGAAGTGGAATTTTTGAACAATGCTACAGACAGTTTCAAAAAGAAAATAACATCTTTAGTGATGAATAAATCTATGTAGCATAAACTTTTGAGTGTAATCAAAGGCTTGTAATTATGAAGTTTTCAGCAGAAAGTATACAATTAAAAGATAAGAAGATACTTCTACCGGTTCTTCTTCATAGCTTTTTTAAGTTTAGCCTTTGATTTGTTAAGTTTTTTCTGAATTTTCTTTTCGGATGTAGAATAATATGATTTATCCCAGGGACAATCAAATCCCGGTACCTGCCTGATTTTGGTCCATTTTTGTTTTTTCTTCTTATTATTGTTGAGGTACCTGTTTGTATCCCGCTTTTCCGGGTAGACCCTGCTGATTTGTCTTGAAGGTTCCATGGGGTTGCCGGTATTTTTGTGCATATGCGGGTTTCGGGGTTTGATTACCGAACATGAGCTCAAAACCAGCAATGTAATAAGGCTTATGTAGAATAAATGAGCAAAAGGCTTTAACTTCTTCATCTCTTAAAATTTATTTACAGAGTTAAAGTTATTAAAAAAACAAATGAACTTGCAATTAGATAGTAACCAGATTTTGTTGATAAACGGGAAAAGAAGTTTGCGTATTTATTAAATTTTAATACCTTTGTGCCGCCTGAAAAAAATTATTATTACGGGGTGTGGCGCAGTTGGCTAGCGCACTTGCTTTGGGAGCAAGGGGTCGTGTGTTCGAGTCACACCACCCCGACAGAATCAGTTTGGAGTGTGGGTTATGGGAAAGTGAAGAATACACTCAAACTGTTTT
>JAFGPL010000128.1 GCA_016936215.1 Bacteroidales bacterium | reverse complement strand
CGATGGTAATAGCCTTCGACTTCGCTCAGGCTGACTAAGGTGTCAACTAATTATTAAATAGTGGTTTAGCACTATCGAGGTCTCAGGGTGACAACCCCTTCGACTACCCGCCTGCCAAATCCGCCTGGGGCGGAGGCGGACAGGCGCTCAGGATGACTGTCAGGCTGAGCGCAGTCGAAGCCTGATAGGAAAAACCAAAATAACTTACAGATTTAAGGGATTACAAAAATAATCTGTTTTTTTATCTCTTCCACCTGCTTTTATATACTTCATCTTTTGACCGGGTATTTCATGAATTTGGAATGATGTTTGGGCCTATTCATATCATGTATTTATGAAATGATTATCTTTAGGGATATTTTCAGAGGCGCTATACAAAATACCTTTGCTATGGAGAAAATTGCACTTATCGTGGCCGGGGGCAGCGGCACGAGGATGAATACTGAAATACCAAAGCAGTTTCTTCCCATTGCCGGTTTGCCCATTCTTATGCATACCATTAAAAAGTTCAGGAATTTTGAAAATTCACTTAGAATCATTGTGGTACTTCCCGAAGAACAGGTTAAATACTGGAAAAAGCTCTGCAAAGAGTACCGTTTTACCGTTCCGCATGAAATAAAAAAAGGCGGCAGTACAAGGTTTCAATCGGTAAAAAACGGCTTGAGGGGAATTAAACCCGGCTGCCTTGTAGCGGTCCACGATGGTGTGCGCCCGCTAGTAAGCAGGAATACGGTTAAAAGATGTTTTGTACAGGCCGGGAAAACCGGTGCTGCCATTCCCGTGATTGATATTTGCGAAACTGTAAGAATGGTTGACTGTACGGGAAATCAAATGGTTGACCGCGATAAATACAAACTCGTGCAAACTCCCCAGGTTTTCGTGAGCGACCTGTTGATTAAGGCATATAAAAAGCCATACAACGATTCATTTACCGACGATGCATCGGTGGTGGAGACCATTGGACAAAAAATAAGCCTTGTGGAAGGAAACCCTGAGAATATTAAGATAACGACCAAACTGGACTTAACAGTTGCAGAGGCATACTTCCGAAATGTAACCTGACCCCGGACAGGGTAAAATGGACAGGGGCACACAGCTTCGCAGGGTGAGGCGTTGGGTGACAGGATTTTGGGGTTAGGCCTTTAGGGAGAGAGAAGGTAGTTGCGGATTTTGATGCCCGGGGTTCTATTTCGGCAGGCCAGGTAAGGGGCACCAGGAGGACACCGATGCTTCGGTACACGAGATTGATGGTTTATACTGAAAAGCATGACAGGCCTTGAATAATATATTCGGATGAGGCACAGCCTCAAACCAAGGGGTTGGTTTTTTTGCTTGCTGCCAAAAGGATGTTGATATGCTTAGGTCAGGATTTAGAAGCTCCAACATAACAAACCATTGCAATTTTTAGTAAATGAATTAAAATTCAATTTTTCCACATCACCCGGCTTACATATACTGCGTGTTGTAAGCTTTTACTTTTTAATCCCCGCCCTATAACCAAATACAACCAAAATCCTTTTTCTTTAATCTTTCATTTATATCATCCATGTCGAAATATTCAGGATCAAAATTACCTCCTAACCATTCAAGATAACTTTCGTATTCTTCATGGTCTGTCTGTTTAAGAATTTCAAGCATATCTGAATATCCCCATATTCCCCCACAGTCTTCAGGAGGACAATTTCGTTTACCAGCAATACATTTTGGTACTTGCAGTTGATTATCCGGAGTTAGTATCTTCTCAAGTATTAGGTCGTGTTCCCAACCATCTCCAAAATCATATTCATAATTAATCTTAGATTTTTCTTCTTTCAATATCTTATCCAATCTTACAATCCTTGAATTTTTTGTATTCTCAACCTCGAATTCTTTTGGAGAATACTCAAAAATGCCATCTGAAAACAAATGTAGATGTGAGTTTGTCCAGCCCATTGTTGTTTGGATAATTCTATGTAAATCAACCAACAATATATCGGAATTTATCAATACCCTTCTCCATATTTTAGGTTTAGACCCTTTTAATACTACTTGAATTTGATATACTTTCTTTGCCATTTTTTTCTTTCAAATATAGGTAAAATGTTAGTTCATTGGGTTCCTGCAATTGCTTACAAAAATCCAAATATATTTACTTTCTGGAGAAAAAGTAAGTTTATTTCGCGTATAGCATGGGTTGAGGTTTTTTTTCAGTTCTTGGTAAAAACATTGTTTCGCTGCCTGAAAAAAGCAATGTAATTAAAAATAATATCTGATAGAAGTCAGGCTAATTTAACAAAATAGTTTTCAATAGATTACGGGTTTCGGTTTTTGCGTTCCGGATGAACCAAAAGAATTCTCAGGTGTACAGGGTTTCATAGATTCTTAATTTTTAAAATCATGAAATTTACCACACTTGAGGTCCTTGCCGGATGGTTTGTGTTTGCCATCTCCTTATCAGTTTATATTTTTACACTCGAACCGGCAAACAGCCTTTGGGACTGCAGCGAGTTTATTGCCTGTGCATACAGGCTTCAGGTCAGCCATTCGCCCGGCGCCCCACTTTTTATAATGATTGGCAGGCTTTTTTCTCTACTGGCAGGTAATAGTGTTGAAAAGGTTGCTTTAATGGTGAATCTGTTTTCGGCGGTAGCAAGCGCTTTTACCATTATGTTCCTTTTTTGGAGTATGATGATGCTGGCAAAAAAAATAATTTCTTCCGATGGAAATCCTGACAGGAAACAACAAATTCTGATGCTTGCTGCCGGAATAACCGGTTCATTATCATTCGCATTTACAGACAGTTTCTGGTTTTCGGCAGTTGAAGCCGAAGTCTACGCGTTTTCATCATTTCTTACTGCACTGGTGTTCTGGGCAATTCTTAAATGGGAAAAACAGGAAGTTCCGGTATATGCCTCCCGTTGGCTGATTTTTATCGCGTTTATTTTGAGTATCTCGATTGGGGTACATCTGTTAAACCTGCTGGCAATACCGGCAATTGTTTTTGTTATTTTGTCAAAAAACAAAACAATCAACAGGAAAGTAATTCTGTATTCTCTCATGCTTGCAATGGCAGTTTTGGGTATAATCCTCTATGTATTTATTCCCGGTATAGCCAAAATAGCGTCAGTACTTGATCTGTTTTGCGTGAATTCATTAAAACTTCCGCTGAATACAGGCCTTTATTTAACTTTCTTTTTTATGGGAATTATCCTGGTAATTGCACTCACAAAGGCAATCAGAAATAATAATCTTGTAAGGCAAACGGCTGTTTTATCGCTGATGTTTATGCTTATTGGTTATACCTGCTACCTTTCCGTTCTTTTCCGGTCGCAGGTAAATATTTCTATTGATATGAATAATCCTGACAACCCTTTCGGTTTATGCGATTTCCTGAACAGGGAACATTACGGCAGCAGGCCATTGTTTTATGGCCCATATTACAATGCACCCATAACCGGAGTGAAGAATAGAACGACCAATATATATGAAAATGGCAGGTATATAAAAACCGATCTGAATCCAAAATACACTTACGATAAACGGTTTATGACCATATTCCCGCGATTGATTGATAATTCGGAAAATTATACAGAAGCATATAAATACTGGGCAAAAATAAAAGGTGAGAAAATAAGGGCTGTGCATAACGGGCAGTCAGAAACAATAGTCAAACCGGTTTTTTCAGAGAATTTAAGGTATTTTCTCAGGTATCAGATTGGGTATATGTACTGGAGGTATTTTTTCTGGAATTTCGTTGGCAGGCAGGACGATGTGCAGGGAACCGGCAATGCCTTTCATGGCAACTGGATAAGCGGAATCGGATTTATTGACAGGCTGAGGCTGGGAAATCAAACAAACCTTCCTCCATCGTTATCTGAAAATAAGGCCCGGAATACTTACTTTTTTATCCCCTTACTTTTTGGAATTTGCGGCGCGGTTTGGCATTTCCAAAAAGACAGGAAAGGTTTTACTACTATTCTGCTGCTCTTTCTTTTTACAGGTATGGCCATCAGTGTTTATCTGAACGAAATACCGGTAACACCACGGGAAAGAGATTACGTGTATGCCGGCTCGTTTTATGCATTCGCCATCTGGATAGGCATGGGTGTAATGGCTGTTTTTTCATTCCTGAAAAAATACCTGTCGGTAATTCCTTCAATGATGGTTTCTGTTTCAGCAGGTATCATTGTTCCGGTTTTATTGTTAAGTCAGAATTACGACGATCACAATCGTTCAAACCGCTTTGCCGGAAGAGATTTTGGATATGATTATGTGAACTCCTGCCGGAAGAATTCGATTCTTTTTACTAACGGCGACAACGATACCTATCCGTTGTGGTATATACAGGAGGTGGAATCGGTACGACCAGATGTCAGGGTGGTGCTGTACCCTTACCTGGGAGCCTCGTGGTATATTGACCAGATGCGCAATGACATTAACGAAGCCGAAAGATTGCAGGTATCATTGTCTTCTGATAAATTTTATAACGGTAAAAGAAGTGTCGTACATGTTGTGAACAGAATAGACAGTTTTGTGGAGCTGAAAGATGCAATTGATTTTATAAACAGCGATAATCCCCAAACCAAGCTTATGAGAAATGATTCGAATTACCAGGATTATATACCTGCCCGTAATTTAAAAATTACCATTGACAAGAATGCCCTGAGAAAATCAGGAATCTTCAGTGAGAAAGAAATTGAAAAAACCGGTGATTCAATGGTTTTTACGATTCAGAAAAACTATCTGATCAGAAGTGAGCTGCTATTGCTTGATATTATTGCACAAAACAACTGGGAAAGGCCGCTATGTTTTCTTTCACCCGTAGAACTTAAGAACCTGGGATTAGACAAATACCTTGTTAAAGAAGGATTTACATACCGGCTTGTCCCTTACCCTGCAAATCAGTCTACCTCAATATACGGTTTCCCCATGGATACAGCGTTTACATATAAATTGTTAATGGAAAAATTCAAATGGGGCAACCTGAACGATCCTGCGGTTTATGCAGACCAAACAATCAGAAGACAGTTGCAGGTGCTCGGTGTAAGGAGAACATTTGCGCAACTGGCTGACAACCTGATAAACTCGGGAGAAACAGATAAAGCTGAAAATGTAATTGATAAATGCATGAAAATAATGCCTTTAACCTTGAATCCCGATGACTATTTTATCTCAAAACTTATATCACAGTATTTTGAAACAGGCAATCAGGATAAGGGAATGGAGAAGATGAACGAATACGCAACCATTTTAACCAATGAGCTTGATTATTTTAAGTCACTTGAAAAAAAGATTAAGAACACCGGTAAGGAAGATTACGGTAATTACCTTTACTTTTTGAACGAACTGTTAAATATTGCCGATAAATACCTGGTTACGGAATTTAAAAACAAATATGCCGGGAAGTTTAAAATGTATTATGATGATTTGATGAAGATTACAAATTAGCCTTTTGCCATTTGGAGTGTTCCGATCAATACTTTAAATCTTTGATGAATTAAGAAGTCTTTGACTTTGGGAAAACTATTATAGAACTTTGTTTTGTATTCAATATTAATATAAATACAAAAGGAAAGAAATTATTTGTCAATTTCCGGGTCAGAGGTCCTGTTTTTCATCTATGTTTTGATGTCTTCTTGCTGAAGACTCAAAAGAGCGTAAGGTATCTGGTAATCTTTTCCAATGCATTTTTAATATGTAGGTATCAATTTCATTAAACGGTATCCATGAAATATCTGAAAATTTTTTCTTGAATTCTAAGAAAGAATCATGTTTACAATAAACATTTAAGATATGACTATATTTATCAGCAATATATTTATGAGTACCTCCATATATCTTATAATCATTTACTTTGACTGAATCAAGTTTCATTTTACCAAAATTAAATCCATCATGCAAATAATTAGTAATCAAACTAAATTGAAAATAACCGTCATAATTTATCCATAAAGGTTTATATGTCAGTATATCCGCAAATTCAGGATTTCTTAGTGATATGAAATAGTGCTTCCTCGCTTTTTCAAGAGAATTATATTCCATAGTTACAACTTCTACAGTATCTAATTGATTTAAAAGTTTTGCAACTTTCAAACTATCAATAATGTGACCTGTAAATAACTCATTACAACAGAATACATATTTATCCTCTGAATATAAAGTATCCATTTTAACAACATAAATTTCAATATCCCATCCACAGAAACAATGCCATGATGTCGAATCACTGGTAAAGGTTTCTTTAACTTTCTTTAGCAAATCAGGAGTATCTGCATAATAATTTAATTTCATATCTATACCGCATTGAATTTCAGACGCATCACTTTCACCAGTATAGCTTTCATAAAAATCCCAGTATCTTGTGCGAAAATAAACATCAGTGGTTTCATCATCAGGATTAAAATTTAAAAGGGTATCAACATTCTGACCAATTGCACCTGTGCTAATTAGAAATCCAATTAATATGTATAATATGCTTTTCATTTTGTTTTGAGTGTATAATCTGAATTTAAATGACTTTAATTCATGGTAATATATTTCTATACTTGTTATTGCAGATTGTTGCTTCTTTAATATAAACAGCAATTTACAAAAATTTCGGAATCTCAGA
This sequence comes from Bacteroidales bacterium, assembly GCA_016936215.1. Lineage (GTDB taxonomy): Bacteria > Bacteroidota > Bacteroidia > Bacteroidales > UBA10428 > JAFGPL01. The sequence continues at coordinate 14,404 of JAFGPL010000128.1, read as the reverse complement.
ATATGAGATTCTAAAAGTGTTCTTATTAAAAATAGTATTACCTAAAATTCGTAAGTCTTGTTGTAAAAAACAGATTATGAACACCCTTCGACTTCGCTGCTAATGACACGATCGGAATAGCCTTCGACTCCGCTCAGGCTGACGAAAGTGTCAACTAATTATTAAATAGTGGTTTAGCACTATCGAAGTCTCAGGCTGACAAAAGTGTCAACTAATTATTAAATAGTGGTTTAGCACTATCGAGGTCTCAGGTTGACGTCAGGCTGAGCGCCTGCCCGCCGCACTGCTATGGCAGGCGGGGAGTCGAAGCCTGTAAAGGAAAGCACAAAAGTTATACTGCAATTAAGATTTTATAATAAAAAATTATTTTCCATTTGTTAATGAATCATAATACTCCCCAGCCAAAGAATCACAATGTGAGCTATCGGCAATAAATATGCTGCCCTTAGAATGAGTCGTTTTATTTATCGGCATTTCACGAAAGATAATCGTTAGGATCAATAAGGAGGTAATAATACCGGCTTTGATGGCAAAATGACGGAGGGTAAAAAAGTTCTTTAAAGATAACAGCAATGAATTTTCCGAAGGTTGAATAGATCCGGCTTTTAATTGCATTGCGTATTCCAGACGTTTTTGAATACCGGCATCCGGTTCCAATCCCGGAAAATCATTTCTTAATATATCTGAATAAAAACTTTCGTTCATCACTTTAATGCTTTTGTTTAATACATCATTTCAACATGCTTTTTCAATTTTTCGACAAGGCACCGGCGTGCATAAAACAATCTCGATTTTACAGTACCTTCGGGAAGATTCAGAACTTCGCTTATTTCATTAACCTGAAATCCTTCACGGTATCTCAAAATAAAGGCTGTCTTATGACTTTCACCCAGATGGTCAAGCTCACGGTAAATAAGATTAATAGTCTCACTTAAGTCATTTTCTGTTTCACATTTCTCCGATAGATCATTAAAACTCTCAGACGAGAGCCTGATATTTTGCCTGACATTTCTTCGCCTGTATTCATTTTTACACATATTATGCGCGATGCAGAAAATCCATGTTGAAAATTTTTGGGCAGGATTATATAAATGAGGTTTATCAACGATTTTGTAAAAAAGGTCCTGGAGAAAATCCTGGGCTGTGTCTTCGCAATTGCCAAGCATTCTGTAAAAATAATAAAGCATTCGTCGGCTGTATCGGCTGTACAGCTCGTTAAATGCCAATGTATTGGCACAACGAATCTGTGTCATCAGACCGGCATCGGAATAATTATGAAAAGCCTTTTCTTTGCTCACGATGCTAATTACTTTCTGAAAATCGAATAAACCGACAAAACATATCCCGCAATCACCAGTACCGGGGCCAGTGTTATTTTTGAAAAAGAATAGATATCTTTGGGTGAATCACTGCTGGTTTTGGAACCCATGAGTGTATATCCTGTAATGATAACCAGCAGCGCCACGATAAGGAGGATATAATTCTGCTTATTGAAAACGCTTGTTTTTCCGGCCATTTTTTAAATCGTTTACAATCTGTACACCTTAAAAAATAAAACGTTCAAATATTGTATTGTTTTTTCTAAAATATTTAAAAAATTACAGAAAAAAGGTTAAAATGAAGTGACTGTTTGCATGTTGTGTGTGGAGGGTAACATTTTCACTTTTTTTCGGGGTTTTTATATCGCTGTAAGTAGCATCTTTGCATAAACTTAGGAAAACCAGCATAAAACCCGCGATATAATGCAAAATAATGGGGAAAACTATATGCAGATTTTAGGCCTGCGGCTTTGGGAAATTAGGTCATTGATCATTATAAATCCAATAATACCCGTCACCAGCTGCCCCCGGCTCCGCCACCTCCAAAGCTTCCACCACCAAATCCTCCGCCGTATCCGCCGCCAAATCCTCCACTATAACCACCGCCATCTGAAACAGAGATAATTATTGGATAATAAGTATATGAATCGGTAGTCGAATTATATTTTCTTCCAATATTTTTTTTAAACAGACAATTTAAGGCAAATAAAGCCAGGCTGACCCCACCATAATATGCTGCATTTTTTCTTAACATAAATTGCTGTATCTGAAGGAATGAAATTAAAAAACTGAGTAGGCCGAAAATGATGAAAGAAGTAACAATTAAACTGACCACAGAAATAAGTAATCCAAAGTTTGATAAAAGTAATATGAAAATTAAAATGGATAGGATGAACAGATAAAATATTATAAATGTAAGAAACGGATCAATCGTTTCAGCAAATGCTTTTAAACGTTTTCGACCGTTTAATAAAACACAGAAAAGTTTATTATCAATCCGGGACTCGTATTTTAAAAGATTCCTGTGTGATACATGTTCATATTTCAGAACCTCTGACTTAAAATTCGGATAGCTGGTATTATACACCATTTCAATCTTTTCTATCTGGTTAATTAAATTTTTAGAATTGTATTCCCCGGTACTGAAATAGTGTACATATTTATCCGGTACTTTTCTTATTCTCAAATAAATCAAATAGACTATTGGCAACAAAATAGTAAAAATCAATAAGACGATCCCATACCATGTTTCCCAGTCAATCAAACTTTTGATATCCCCAGATCGGGTGTATTCATCCGTACATAATTTAAATAATTCATCCAATGCTGCTGAAATACCCTCGTAATATTCATTTTTCCTGAAGAATGGTATCATGGTTTTTTCCACTATTCTTTTTGCCCTGGCATCGGGTATTGAAGATTCAAGGCCATAACCGACTGCAATATAAACCTGGCCCTTTTCATGCTCAAATTTTGGCTTTACCAGAATAAGGACACCATTATTACTGTTTTTTTGTCCAACACCCCATTTTCTAGCCAGCCTAAATGCAAATTCAGCACGATCAAGCCCTTCCAGAGAATTTACTGTTACTATTGCAAACTGATTTGAAGTAAGCCTGTCGAAATCTCCTATCCTCTTTTCTAATCCTGCTTGCTCATAATCTGACAACAGATTCGCAAAATCATTAACATAATTATCGGGTACAGGTAAATCAAACACTGACTGGGCAACCGATAAGAGATACCAGAGGGTTGTAAAAAGCAGAAGTAAAAATTTCTTAATTGTCATAAAATGAAATGGTGTCAGAGATTTCATTAATATCATCAGTTTGATGCGGAAAAAATGCTTTTAGTTTTTGTCCAACACTTCTCACTGTTTCTATTATTCCGTTTGTAAATTCACTTTGTTTAAATGAATTTGTTAACCTGATAATTTCTTTGTTCCAAAAATCATTGTCAACTAATCTGTTTATACCTTCATCTCCAATGATGGCAACTTTTTTATCAATAATCGCAATGTAAATAAGCACTGCATTTCTATGTTCAGTTGCAATCAATCCCAGTGAATAGAACAAAGTCTTGACCCGATCCATCAAATCTACAATGCAATGGTTTTCTAAATGTATTTTAATCTCTCCCGAAGTCATATCTTCAGCCTCATGAATAGCTTCCATTATGAGAATCAACTCCTTTCGGCTTAAAATCTTTGATATTTTCATTTTATTTACCAGACTTTTTCTTTCAAGATTAATCCACAATTGCCTGGTAAACCAGTGCCCTGAGTTTGTCGTGGTCGTCGAGCCCGTTAGAGGGGATAAGCTGGGTAAAATAAACAACCACAAGTTCTTCTTCCGGGTCTGCCCAATAGGTAGAGTGGTATGCCCCGCCCCAGCCGAATTCACCTTTGGAGCCCGGTGAACCTCTCAATCCAAAATCTTCTACTACCGAAAAGCCCAATCCGAACCCGGTGCCCTTTGTCCATGGAAAGGGAACATCACCCAGATGGCTCACTGTCATAAGCTCTGCGGATTTACGTGAGATGATGCGTTTACCGTTCAATTCGCCTTTATTCAGCATCATCTGAAGGAATGTTGCATAGTCTGAAGTGGTGCTCAGTAATCCTGCACCGCCCGAAAAACTTACGCGCGGCCCGTCAACATAAGCGCCCTGGCCGATCATGCCTCCCGGTTCCGGGGCTTTTTTCAGTCCGTCATCAGAAGGAGAATATACAACTGTTAAGCGCTCTTTCTTGTTTTCGGGCAAATAAAAATATGTGTCCGTCATACCCAGCGGGTCAAAGATGCGGGATTTGAGATATTTGTCCAAAGGTTCGCCCGAAACAATCTCAATCAAAGCACCAAGGATATCGGTGCTGTAGCCATAGACAAATTTTCCCCCCGGTTGGGCATCGAAAGGCAGAGCAGCCATACGGGTCACCGTTTCAATGATGGGTTCTTCGCGGTCGGCAAAATACCAGCCCTGTATTTTTGCTTTTTGCCAGAGGTCTTTTGCAATTCCGTCACCATAGCCAATACCTGAAGTATGTGTAAGTAGGTCGCGAATGGTTACCGGCCTTTTGGCTTTAACGATTTCATACCCGCCATCATCCTTTGACACGGCAACCGTTGTTTCTTTAAAAGCAGGGATGTATTTTCCTACCGGGTCGGAGATCAACAGCTTGCCCTCCTCCTGGAGCATCATAATACCCACACTCACGATTGCCTTTGTTTGCGAGGCAATACGAAAGATGGCATCATCACTCATGGGGATATTGTTTTCGAGGTCGCTTTTACCGAATGACTGAAAATATGCCACCTGACCTTTTCTGGCCACCAATACCACCGCACCCGGTAATTTCCCGTTGTCAACATATTGCTGAAAGGTAGTAGTTAAAAATTTCAATCTTTCGGAAGACATGCCGGCCTTTTCGGGCTCAACCTTCTCCAAACGCTGGGCAGAAAGGTTAAAAGAAAATATGAAGGCTAAAAAAAATGTGAAGTGGATGAATAAAGGTTTTGTTTTCATGTTTATTGAAATAATAATATTATCAGAAGGTTGATCACTGTATGATTTCAACCAAAATAATCACGAAGCAATTTACAAAAATTTTCGAAACTAACATTTAGCAATTTTCTTTGCGAATCATAGCGCCTTCTTAGCGATCCTCCGCGTAAAAGCTTATTATGTTTTGACGTAAAGTTGTACAAAGTATAAACAAAGTTGCGCAATGGAAAACTTCAATGTGTGTTATAATTCCTTTAACCAGCCAATAATTCATTATTAACGATAATCTATTCCCGCTTTTCTGGCCTGTGAATGCTGGTGGTGCCTTTTAATATTATACAGCCGGCCGTCTTTGATGAACCGTGCCCCAGTCTGCCTGAAGCGAAACGGTACATTCTTTTCAATACATTGAGAGCGTATGCCGGTTACCCATTCAAAATCACATACGCGGGCATTGTTACCCGATTCACCGCCAACAATCACGGCTTCTATTTTTTCTGAAAGCCAGGTTGTAAGGTTGATGTTTTCCAGTAAAGGCTCGCAAATAATTACCTTATGTTGTACGGGAAGGGTAGTTAAAAAGGGCAGCCGGTAATCAGCCCTGTCCTGGTTTTCGCAGGTAACCCCGATGGTAACATTCGGGTAACCATCGCCCCAGTCAGGTGGAAGATTAACTTCGAACCGGTGTATGCGCTTAGTGATGATAAAAAAATTCAGGTCGTTTCTTAACCGCATCATCTGCCAGGCTTCCGGGCGCCATTCATCTGCTTCGTCAAGGAAAAAATCTGATGAAAAACAGGTGTAAACTGTTTCACCCGAAACAATCTTGTATGTCCCGTTGCGCTTTTTCTTAAGCGGCAGGTTGAACTGCAGCGTTTTTGAAACCACCGAAGCATCCCTTTCGTACCTGGCATCCATGCGGTAGACGTAACAGTTCTTACAACCGGCGCTTATTTTACGGCAGCCATGCCAGGGATTCCATTGGGGCATTTTTGGTCAGATATTTATTCAAATAAGGACATAGTTAATCCGAATTATTCATCCGTTTTTATTCAATTTATTGCTACGTTTCGGACAGAATATTGTAAAGGTCAATATTTAAATACACCATCTCCTTTCCGATCTTTTCAGGCACTAAGACTCCTATATTCTCAAGCTGGTTAAGATATTTCTTTGCAGTATTCAGACTTTTAATATTTCTGTCTAACAGTTTCTTAGGACTAATATAAGGTTGTTCAAATATTTTTTCAATGAATTCTTTTCTTATTTGAGGGTATCTTTCATTAACTGTTTCTGAGGTTCTTGAAAATAATCTGTCAATTTCTTCAATTTTGCTGATTGTATATCTGGAAGTTTCCTCTATTGCCTTCAGCAAATAAATAATCCAGGAGTTCCATTTTGACAGGGTAGTTACGTTATTGAGTAATTTGTAGTATTCTTCCTTTTCTCTGATAATATATGCACTTAAATAGAGAATTGGTAAATCCAAAAGCTTCTTTTGAATCATTAACAAAATACTTAAAATCCGGCCTGTTCTTCCGTTCCCATCCCTGAAGGGATGAATGGCCTCAAATTGATAATGCGAGATAGCAATTTTAAGTAAAGGGTCATATGGATACTTTGAATCATCATTAATATATTCAACAAGATTGTTTAGTTTTTGCTGAATTACCTGTATTCCCAGGGGTGGTGTGTAAACTACTTCAGATGTCAACCGTCCGCTCCCTCGTTTCAGTATTTTAGTTTCTGTCTGGGGAGGTCTTATACTGTCATTAACCTGCTTTATTTCCTGATAAATTCCAATAAGTGCTTCAACAGATAGTGATTGATTTTGCACAATATTATTATATCCTTTCCAAAGCGCCTGCCTGTATCTTAACACCTCTTTTGCATTTCCTTTCAGTCCATATTCATTTATTGTAAGAGCTTTATAGAGTTCATTGTCAGTTGTGAAAATATTTTCAATCTCGGTACTTGCTTTTGCCTCCCTGAGTGCGATTGTGTTCACAAGCATTGATTGATTTGGCAGCTTTTTGGCAATTCCTTTCAATTCTGCCAATGCTTTGTTGGCGTTGTTCAGGGCCTTAAGAACTTCTTTTGTTTCAACCTTTTCATCGTCCGGGGGAAGAAGCGGAAGGCTATTATAAGGCTTATATCTGTCGTAGGGCTCTTTCAGACTTGACATAATAGTTACTTTTTGTCAAAAATAGCCTTAAATTGACAAAAAAGCCATTTTCTGTCAAATATTATATCAGATCAATCTTTATGTCAAAAAAGATAAATTTCTGAAAGATGGGTCCTGTTTTTTACAAAATATAAGACCAAATTAGGTTTACTGGCATTCAAATAACAAAGTTGTAACTCTTTTATATTTATCCGTTTAATCAACCTTTTCTTCCTATGACATTATTTTTTCATCATCAGTATGAGGTATGTCTGAACAGTATTCGCAATATAGAAGGTTAAATAAGCTCAATCCTTCTCCACCTTCCTCCATGTAACGGTTGCATGGTCTGCGCCATCAAGCACAACCTGCATTACCAGTTTATTGTCTTCGATGGTGTAACTGTATTTTTCAGTGGTTGTTGCAACTTCTTCATCTGAATAATCCCTGGTGATAATTTCTCGTGTCAGATAATCCGATTTGGATGGAAATTCAAACAGTCCGCTTTCATCCACCATAAAATCAGGTTTTAATGTGTCGGTATAAGTATAGGATATAGTTGTATAATGTCCGGGAATTAGTGGAATAACATTCACAGAGTCTTTCACATGTCTGTCGCTATGATAAAGGTAAATGTATTCCTTTTCCGGCAGGGCATTTCTTCTTTCGGCTGATACCAGCCTGTTGCCATTATAATTGTATTTATACCAAAGTATATACAATGGGGACAATTGCTGATAATAAACAGAATCCACCAGTCCGTTTTGACCGGTGTAATAAATAAGGTTGCCATACAGAAGCATACCGGTCTGGCATGTTACACTTATACTGCCTGTTTCATAGGCTGCCTTAAACAAAATCATTTCATTGTACATGTGGTTTTCTAAAGCTACCAGTTTTTGGCCGCTGGTGTAATAATAAACGGTACTGTCGTTTTGATCTGCACTTTTGTAACTTCTGATAATTTTGAAATCGTAAATAATTTCATTCTTGTTGTTTTCTTTTTCACAAGCAATTAGTGCTATCGCAATTACAAATAAGATGGCTCTTTTCATGAATTTAAGCGTTTTAGGATTTGTCAGGATTTTGTTATAATATCAGTTAATTGATTTCTCTTATATTCTTTGGCATACGTTAGCTTTAAAATGCCTGCAATTACTCTTTTCCTTATTAAACCTTTCCCTATCAATTTGTTTTGAGTGAAGTGCAAATAATTGGCAAATGTAAAAAGTCACAGACAGGGTGCAATTTACAAAAAAACTCAAAATCCAAATCAATACCGTCAAAATAAGTATATTAGAAATAATTGTTGAGTTACAAACGATAATTTTTAAGAATCACATGTTATTGAAGAATTTCCTGACTAAATTAACAGATTCCAATTGCTTTAAAATTACAGCAAATGCTTTACCTGCATCTAAAATGATAAGGCTTAATATGTAAAACATTGACAAATTTTGTATTAACTTGCATTCATTACTTTATCTCCAGGTTTAAAAGTTATCTCACAGATGAAAACACTTTTGGCTATTTTATTTGCTTTAATCTGTTTCGCAACAAAAGCGCAGACACCCGACGATTACTTTAACCGACTGAACCCCCTTATCAAAAGTGAAGGTGGTTTTGATTACCCTGCAGAAGATTATTTCGACCAGGGAGTTTTAAGAATGCAGTCTGGTAATTTTGGCGCTGCGATCGAATATTTCACTACGGCTATTGAAATTGACCCGAAATATGAAGAAGCCTATAACAACAGGGCAATTGCAAAACGAATTCTAAAAGATTATAAAGGGGCGCTTGAAGATTTTGCCGCAGCCCTGATCATCAATCCCAAATACGCCGATGCATACAATAACAGGGGCAATGCCAGGCTCGAGATGAAGGATTTTGCCGGCGCCATTGAAGATTACACCCTGGCGCTTAAATATAACCGAAGGCTGGCCGATGCCTATAATAACCGCGGACTGGCCAAGATGCAGCTAAAGGATTACCAGGGCGCCATTGAAGATTTTTCAAAAGCCCTAAGCCTTAACCGCAAATTTACCGATGCTTATATCAACCGCGGACTGGCGTTTAATGAACTTAAAGATTACAGCCGTGCCATTGATGATTTCAGTTCAGTGATCAAAATCAATCCTTCCGATCCGGTTGCTTACGCAAACCGTGGACTTATAAAAATTTCAACCGGCAATAAGGATGAAGGTTGTGCTGATCTTCAAAAATCGGCAGAATTGGGCAACACGGCTGCAGATGAATTGATCGGGAGATTTTGTAAATGAACCAGATTACTTAATCTTGGAACTGCATTTTTCGCAGAGCTTTAGTTGCACCCTATCTATTGTTTTTATGGATTCCGCAGCATCCTGCATCACACAACTATCATTTACACAATGTTTCAATCCCAGGTTATGGCCCAGTTCATGCAGACATACTTTTTTCAGCCTGCTCACAAAGGTATTATAGCAAGATGACCTGAGACGATAAGTTGAGACGATACAACTCTCCCCAGGTCGGTATGCCAATCCGAATACACCCCAGTCGGTATATTTTTCTTCAGGTTTTTTGATACCCCCTTTCTGGTCTCTTTTTGTCATTGAAATATCTTTGTTCGTAAGACCCAGAATATAATCAACCGTGTCGGGCTTAATGGCAATTAAATAATTTAACAATGAGTCAGCCCGATACCTTGGAGTCTTAAACCGAACAAATGCTAAATCGGGCAGCTCACGGGTCTCCAATACAATAGTCCTGTAACCGTATACTTCTTCAATCACCAAAACTACAGAATCAATAATTGAGGATTCAATTTTTTCAAATGGCTGTAATCCAACTATTGGAGAATTATTTCGAGTACAGGAAGCTGAAATAAAGATTAAGAGAATTAATATCCTGATGAGCATGATTGAAAAACTTAAAATCGTGAATTCTTTTATGCCAGATTCAAGAAAGTGAAATTAACAGATAAATGAATACATTGTATTATGGTTTTCACCAGGGTTAATAAAGAAATATAAATACAAATAAATTAGCATTAAGTTATTGTTCGAATACTATAAATTATTACATTTGAGAAATCCACACCAAATACCATGAAAAGTCTTATCTGCTCTGTTAGTATTTCAGTCATATTTTTTTGCAGTGCATTAAGTCAGACTAATTTTGTTCCCGGATTTATTATTGACAATCAAAATGATACAACACATGGACTAATTGATTACCGGGGCGATACAAGAAATTGCAAAATATGTGTTTTTAAGAGTGAGCTAAAGGCAAAGCCGGTGACCTATGAACCACATCAAATAAAAGCTTTTCGCGTTAATGAATATTGCAATTACAAGTTGGAACTTGTCCATATCCAACATATTTTAATATTTGACAGATTTTATGATGGTGTTAACTTTGATCTGTAATATTTTTCTTAAGTTTTGATATGAAATTTTTTTAATGAAATATTATATCCTATTGCAAATGAAGAAAGGAATTATCATCTTGTTTATATTTTTTATTTCATGGCCGATAAATCTTTTTGCTCAAAGAGGTTACATATCTACTGACAGTTCAATATTTTCCGGAATAAAACTGATGAATCGGGGAGCCGTTTCAAACGCAAAGTTCTGTCATAAAGTAGAAGGAAACAAAATTATCAAATATTCACCTTATGATCTTAAGGAATATGGTTTTAATAATTACAAAATTTTTGTTTCGAGGGATATTCAAATCCAAGGTTCAATAAAGAGGGTATTTTTAGAGTGTATTACAGAAGGCAATATTGATTTGTACTATTACAGAGGAAGGGGCATAAGGACATTTTATATTGAAAATGATACCAGTCCGTTAATTGAAATAACCAAGAAAGAATCCATTGAGGGCTATAATAATTTTAAAACTGTACTTGAAGAATATACATCAAATTGTGAAGCGGCAATTAAGAATATTAATTACTTAAAATACAATAGGATTTCTTTTAAAAGATTTATTAAAAGTTACAACAAATGTGAGTATAAATCTCCATCATATTTTAAATATGGATTTATAACAGGATTTGGAATCGCAAAATTAAATCCTTCACCAATTAAAGAAACATACTATGTTAATCATTTCGATTTCAAACATGATAAAAATTTTACTTTAGGCATTTTTATTGATAATCCAATTTTGGCATTTAATTTTTCCTTTCATTCAGAAATATTGTATTCTTCCAATGGTTATTCGTATAGCTATAGTGATAAAAATACTGACATAGATATCGTAATAAATACAAGATCCATAAAATTACCTTTCTTATTAAAATATACCATTCCTTATACAAAATTTCTTCCGTTTGTGAACCTAGGCGGCATATATTCATATCAGTTAGAGAATGAAAATATGATCTACAAATCTCAAAAAAGTACGATAGATAAATATCAATTGGACAAATTGTCTGTTATTGAAATAGTCAAGGTAAATGAAACATCACTGGTGGCAGACCATGAGTTAGGATTTTGTGTCGGTGGCGGAATGGGATTCAAATTGAATAACTCTAATTCAGTTTTTTTAGAATTACGTTATAATTACAGATATGGCCTTAACAAAGAAGCATTTGGTAAAAGTGAATTAGATTTTTTAATTGGAATAAGTTTATAAATTATGAAAGCGCGAAATCTTTTTTATATATTGATAATACTAACAACATGTTGCGAAAAAGAAGCATCGGTCAAACCAAAGGATTATCCATTTATTTTAAATATGGAAATCACTGATATCAATTCTTCAGGCGTAAATGTTACTGCAACAATTTCAGATTTGGGTAGTGATAGCATAATGGAATATGGATTTGTTTGGAACACTTTAGCCCCAACGATTGATGATTATCGGTTTACTATTTTTGATACACCAAAAGAAGGAAAATTCTCTGCTACTATTAACAATTGCCTAAATTCAAACATTAAATATTTAATAAGACCATATATTAAATGCAAAAAAACTTTAGTTTATGGAGAATGTCAGGAATTTATAAGTTTAGGTAGTCTGCCATCTGCAATAAATAGCTTCGAACCACTCACTGCAAAAGCAGGTGAAGAAATCAAAATATTTGTAGATAATATTAATTCCAATCCTGAAAAAACATCAATACTTTTTAATAACTTAAATGCCACGATACTAAGAATAAATCAATCAGAGATTACTACAGAAGTTCCTTTTTTATATGAAAATGCAGTAATTTCAATAATTACTGGTGACAATAAATTTACTTTTAATGATTCATTTAAAATAATTACACCCTGGAGCAAAGTCAGGTATCCAGAGGATTTTGAATTTCAAGTTTATCCATTCCCCTCTGCTTTTTCAATAAATGGCAAAGGATATTTTTGCAGTGGCAATTTGGGTGATACCAATAGCACTTTTTATGAATATAATCCGAGTGATTTATTCTGGACAAAAAAAAGAGATTTTCCTGGAATTGTCAGAGATGGTGCAATAAGTTACTCTTTAAATTGTAAAGGTTACCTTGGATTGGGAAGTGGTATTGGCGAAGAAATCTGGGAATATGATCCTTTATCAGATAACTGGGGAAAAATAGCTGATTTTCCAGGCGAAGGAAAAATTGGAGCATTATGTTTTCCAGTCGATAGTTGTGTCTATATTGGATTGGGCAGAAGAAATAACTCCTCTGAAATATTACCTGAACTTTGGGAATATAATCAAAATACCTTAAAATGGACAAAAAAAGCAGACTTTCCTTATGAAACAGATTTTATTGTATATGGTACAGTGATTGATAAAAAAATTTATGTTGGTTTTGGGCCTAATATTAATGAGTTATATACTTATGATCCAAATGCAGATTTATGGGAATTAGTTGGATCATGCCCTGAAGAAGGTTCTTATTTGGTAACAGGTTTTTCAATTGACGGAATAGGATATTTTCATTTTACAAGAAACTCTTTTACACGAACTATTTGGAAATATTATCCTGATAATAACCTCTGGGAAAAGGCTATAGTATCTCCATCAAATTATACAAAAAGCATTATCATTAATAATTTTGCTTTCTTAATTAGTAATGATGGTTTGTGGCAATTTGATCCATCCAAAATATGATGCAGAAAATTTGTTGAATCCATGCCCCCACCCTTCAAAAAAGACCTTCAGTACTATAAGTTTTGCCTGTATGGTTTTTTGAAGAACCAGCGGTTTTTCGAACCGTTTTTTATGCTCTATTTTCTCGAGCAGGGCATGAGCTATACCCAAATAGGCACACTGTATGCCATTCGCGAGGTTGTGCGAAACATCTTCGAGATTCCAAGCGGTATGCTTGCCGATGCTTTTGGCCGGAGGGGAACCATGATGGTTTCTTTCAGTTTTTATATCTTTTCTTTTATTCTTTATTATTTTGCAGACAGCTATTGGGCTCTGGCAATTGCCTGTTTTGTTTTCGGGGCTGCCGATGCATTCAGGACCGGTACACACAAAGCCATGATCTTTCAGTACCTTAAACTGCAGGGATGGGAAAAGCAGAAAGTGCATTACTACGGCCATACCCGCTCGTGGTCGCAAATGGGTTCTGCAATATCGTCGCTGGTGGCAGCAGCAATTGTATTTAAATCAGGTCATTATGAATCGATTTTTTTATTCAGCATGTTCCCCTATACACTCGACCTTTTGCTGATGGCTTCCTATCCGAAAGTACTCGAAGGTGAAACATCAAACGGGCCAAAAGAAAGCATTGCAAAGGTGTTTAAAAGGGTCTTTATTGAATTTATATATTCCTTTAAAAATATCAGGGTATTAAAGGCCATTGTCAACATGTCTGCGTTCAGCGGTTACTACCAGGCTGTTAAAGACTATCTGCAACCGGTTATACAAACGTTTGCGTTAAGTTTACCGGTCTTACTTACCCTTGACCACAACAAAAAGGAGGCTGTTATAGTTGGTATTATCTATTTCCTGCTCTTTTTTGCCACCTCTTTTGCAGCCAGAAATTCGGGCAACATTTCAGACAAGTTCAAAACATTGGCTAAACCTTTAAATCTAACGCTCATAATCGGCCTTTCGGCCGGTATCCTTATCGGGATTTTTTATAAAATTAACCTTACCTGGGTTTCGTTAATCCTGTTCATATTTATTTATGTTATTGAAAATCTTAGAAGGCCAATGGCTATTTCGTTTGTAACCGAACAACTTAACCAGAACATCCTGGCTTCGGTACTCTCGGCTGAATCACAGGCCAATACAGTTTTTGCAGCCATTAATGCGGTGCTTTTCGGACTATTTGCCGACCATTTTGGTGTTGGGCCCAGCCTGGCTTTCATCAGCCTTACATTGCTTATTTTCAGTCCTTTGTACATTGTTAGCAGCAAACAGGTCACATCCTAATATATAATACTATCGAAAATAGTATACTAACAATGCATTGATGCTTCGGCTATTCAGT
>JAFGPL010000127.1 GCA_016936215.1 Bacteroidales bacterium | reverse complement strand
ATTCTTGCCGATATCGGACATTTTGAAAGCGAACAGTTTACAAAAGATATTTTTTATGAATTACTTATGAAAAATTTCCCTAACTTTGCCGTTCGTTTGTCAAAAGTGAATACAAATCCAATAAATTATTTATAAGCAATGGCAGAAGATAAAAATAAAACACATGATGTTGTTGAATTATCAGTAGAAGATAAACTCAGGGCACTATACCGTTTGCAAAAGGTTAATTCTGAAATTGATAAGATCAGGACCCTCAGGGGTGAACTACCTTTGGAGGTACAAGACCTGGAAGATGAGATTGCAGGCCTTGAAACACGTATCGAAAAGCTTCAGGAAGAACTGAAAACCATTGACCAGTCAATTTCTGTTAAGAAAAACGAAATTATTAATGCACAGGCTCTTATAGCCAAATATGAAGAACAACAAAAAAATGTGCGCAATAACCGGGAGTTCGACTCATTATCAAAAGAGATTGAATATCAGAGGCTTGAAATAGAACTTTGCGAAAAGCGCATTCGGGAATTTACAGCCCAGTCAAAAGATAAAACCGAGATCATTAATGAATCAAAGAAATCGTTGACCGAACGATCGAATGATCTTAAAGATAAAAAATCAGAACTGGATGAGATTGTCACAGAAACGCAGAAAGAAGAAGAAGACATGTTGAATGAGCGGAAAGAGATAGAGCAGATGATTGAAGAACGTTTGCTTACCGCTTATAAGAAAATCAGGAAAAATGCACGAAACGGGCTGGCTGTTGTAACGGTTGAACGTGATGCCTGCGGCGGGTGCTTTAACCAGATTCCACCGCAGAGGCAGCTCGATATACGTTCGCGCAAAAAAATCATTGTATGCGAATATTGCGGAAGAATTCTTGTAGATGAAGAAATTCTTGAAAGCTGAGAAAATACATAGGATATTTATATTTTTTAATTGGAACTGCCTGTCTTCAACAGGCAGTTCTTTTTTTATGCGCCGGTATAGGCTTCTTGCCACCATCGTGTTTTTTACCATATTTGTATCAATCACCAAAGCACAGAAGACCGCGGATTATTTTAACAGAATGGCTTTTAACCGTATCCTTTACCTTCAGCACGACGAGGCCCAAAACTTTTTGGACGATGCGAAAACAGTCAGCCCTTTAAACATTCGTTCATATTACCTTGAGAATTATCTTGATTTCCTGAAATGCCTTTCAGACAGGAGCGAACAAAATTATATTCAGTATAAAGAAAATTTTCGCAACAGGGTTCAATTTATAAAAACAAACGGGTATGGATCAGATTCTGCCCTGTTAATGCAGGCAGAAATGCAGTTTCAGACATTTATCCTTGCTGCTTTTTATGGTGAGCGGTTGAATGCGCTGAAATATTTTTTTCAGTTTGGCAACCAGGTCGAATCCATTAGCCTATCAGCAGAGAATATTGAAAGGGTACATCTTTTAAAAGGCTTTTTGTTCATCATCCTGGCATCTGTGCCCGATGAATACCAGTGGATCATATCCCTTATGGGGATGCAGGGTGATATGGCCAATGGGCTTAGATTGATTGAGGAGTATCATAAAGGTTGCAATATTCATTCTGATGAATATTTAGAATCGCTAATAATTACGAACCTTATCAAGCATGTATTTGAAAAGGATTTTAAGAAGAATTATAATATTATGTCGGCATTGCCGGAGGAGTATCTGACGAATTCGCCTTTCAGGTTTGTGTATGTGCTTGCCGCTTCCCGTGCAGGAGAGAACGATAATGTTATTAAGGTATTGAATGATTACCCGCAGCAGGAAGGAGAACTACGGGTAACTTATTTTGATTACCTGTTGGGTGAGGCCATGTTGAACAGGCTCGACAAAACTGCAGATAAACCCCTGAAACGGTTTATGGCATATTCGCGTTATAGTGTATACATAGCTGCAGCCTGCAGAAAACTGGCATGGCATGCACTGATCAATGGAGATACAGCGACTTATTACCTGTACCGTAATAAATTACTGCAAACAAGCAATTTGTTTGCAGAAGCCGATTTGCAGGCAAAAAGTGAGTTTCAGCAACAGGAAATACCAAATGTAAACCTTGTTAAAGCACGGCTGCTCTTTGACGGTGGTTATTATTCGCAGGCTAAAAATATATTGTTTTATCCGGGGGTGAGGGAAAACCTTAAAGATGTATATCAACAAATTGAGTATGCTTATCGGTTGGCCAGGATTTATCATCTTGGTGGCGAACCCGAAAAGGCAGTTAAGTTATACCAGCTCACCTGTGAAAAGGGTTGGGATTATCCAATGTATTATGCAGCATATTCTGCGCTGCAATTGGGTTATATTTATGAAAATAAAGGGGACAAAACAAAATCGGCATTTTATTATCGCCGGGCCCTGCAATCAAAAAATGTGTCTTTCAGTAATAATATCCATTCAGAGGCAAAGGCCGGGTTAAAACGGCTTGAGTAATTTTTAATACATCAGAATAAAATAACAGTGCTATTCGGCAGGAAGCAGGTAGTTAGAGTAAAACCTGTTTTCGGGGATGTTTTGCAGATGCTGCCGGGTGTCATTGTAAAAAAGGTTGATTTTATATTTGTCATGGTCCGTGAGATTGAAGAATGAGCTGTTGCTATTGTAAAAATCTACCGGAAGTATATAAAATGTTGATTTCTGGTTTTTATCTTTCCTGTAAACCCAAACCGGCATGTAGTTATAGTCTGAAACAGAAGTATAGCCATTGGTTTTCGTCAGGCTGACTTCAAATATTATGCCCCCGTCTTTGTATTGGGCCCTCTGGTTTGACACAAAGTTGCCCAGCGAATAAACGATAATATTGAATTTGGTGGAATCGCTTTTATCGGGATAATAAAGCTTCACCGGTTGAACAACATGCGGGTGTGAACCGATAACAGCATCTGCACCTTTTTTGATCATGAATTCAGCGAGCCTTTGTTGTTCGCGGTTTTCGTTTCTTACATATTCTGTTCCCCAGTGGATGGTAACAAAAATAAAATCGGGATTTGCAAGCCTGGCTTTTTCAAGGTCTGTCCTTATTTGTGCCGTGTCAATTCTGTTAACAATGTAAGGTGGCTTAATGGTAAGGCCGTTGGTACCATATGTATAGTTAAGAACGGCCAGTAATATATTGTTTTTTTCAATTAAAAGCGGATAATCTATGATGCGTGCCTGTTCGCTTTTAAAAGTACCGGTATGGATAATGTTGAATGAATCCAGTACCTCAATGGTACGGGTAAAGCCTTTTACGCCCCTGTCCAGCGAATGGTTGTTTGCTGTCACGAGCACCTGGAATCCTGCCTTATTGGCTTCTGCTGCAAGGTTATCGGGACTTGAAAACTGGGGATAACCTTTATATGGGGGGCCGGCAAGAGTAACTTCCAGGTTGGCAAGGGCAATATCCACACTTTGCAGATATGGTTTTATATACCTGAAGGTAGGTTCATAATCATATTCACCTGTGGAATCAATATAAGCCCCTGCTATCTGACCGTCATGGCCCATAATATCGCCTGCAAATGATATTTTAAGAAAGGAGGTGTCGTTGTGTTGTGCAAAACAGATACCCGGAATTCCTGTTGTAAGCAAGAGAAAAAGTGCGAAGCGACCTGAATGATATTTCATTATAACAATTTAAAAATTTTGATCACCAGCTTCCCCCGGCCCCGCCGCCGCCAAAACTTCCGCCGCCAAATCCTCCAAAGCTGCCGCCCCCTGATGAAAAGCTGCCAAAACTTCCGCTGCCTGATCCACGAGAACTGCCAAGCATGGTCATTGCCGCCCAGAAGGGTATATCGTGGCCAATGGAATAATGCCTGGCCCGGCGAATTTTTCCTATAAAAGAAAAAAGAAAAATCAGGAAAAATATTACCAGGGGGCCAATCACTTCTCCGGGGTTGTTCACCTTTTTGTTATATTCTTCGGCGGTAAATTCTCCCCTTGTAAGCGCCATAAGGGTATTAACCGCTTTGTCTATTCCATTGTAATAATGGCCTGTTTTAAAACTGGGGATAATTTCGTTTTCTACAATCCGTTTTGCGATGGCGTCGGGGACTACCCCTTCGAGGCCGTAACCCGGTGCTATAAAGACTTCCCCCTGGCTGGAGGAAGTTTTTGGTTTAATCAATATCAATATACCATTATTTTTGCCTTGTTGTCCTATTCCCCATTCCCGTCCAAGTCTTACAGCATAATCAGCTTTATTGTATCCAAGGAGGTCATCAACAATAACAATGGCAATCTGGGTGGATGTTTCACGGTCAAATTGCACCAGTTTTTGTTCAAGCTGGCTCACTTCTGAGCTGTTGAGAAACCCGGCATAGTCATTGACCATTCTTGGTGGCACCGGCCTTTTGGGAAAGTCTTTCGAATAACCGGTCAAAGCTATTGCTGCAAAAAGAAATATGAATATGCTTTTAATCTTATACCCCATTTTTATTTATTACCGTAAGAAATTTCGTCAGACAATTCGTTTACATCATCTTTCTGGTGAGGAAAATGTTTTTTCAATTGTAAACCTGCCATTTGAATTGCTTTGGATAACCCTTCAGCAAAATCATTTTGTTTAAAATATTCTTCCATTGTTTTTTTTATCTGGTCCCAAAAATCAGGAGGTACAACAGCATTAATGCCTGCATCTCCAAGAATGGCAAATTTTCTGTCATTTACTGCAAGGTAAATCAATACCCCGTTCCTTTGATTTGTTTTATACATCCCGAGCTTTTCAAAGATATAGGCGGCACGGTCCAACACATCTGTTTTGCAATCAGCCTCAAGGTGCAGGCGTATTTCACCCGATGTGTTCATTTCAGCATCCCTGATGGCGCTGAGAATTTTCCCCTTTTCTACTGCATTGAAAAAACCGGCAGGGTTCATCGGTAATTTTTTAAAATTCAACTGTTGGGGCAACATCGGCACCTTGCTGTGCTTTAAAAGGCTCTTTACGCTGAAATTCCCCGCCCGTGACACTCAGCGCAAATTTTCGCAGCAATCCCCTTATGTGGGTGTTGAATTTCTGCACGCTGGCATTGTAATCGTTTCTTGCCACATTAATCCGGTTCTCGGTTCCTTCGAGCTGTGCCTGCAGTTCGAGAAAGTTCTGGTTTGCTTTCAGGTCGGGATACCTTTCAACAACTACCAGTAACCTTGAAAGAGCAGAAGAGATACCGTCCTGCGCTGCCTGAAACTTTTGAATGGCTTCCGCATCGAGATTTTTCGGGTCAACAGTGACCTGTGTTGCTTTCGACCGGGCTTCTATTACCTGTGTAAAAGTTTCCTGCTCGTGTTCGGCATAACCTTTAACTGTATTTACAAGATTGGGTATCAGGTCAGACCTTCGCTGGTATGATGATTCAACATTGGCCCATTTGGCAATAACATCTTCTTCGAGGGCTACTGCTTTGTCGTAAGTGCCGACAAAAAACCTGAAAAATATAATGCCCAGTATTACAACAATTACAACTATAACAATAATGTTGCGTGTCTTTGTGTTCATATTGTAAGATTTTGGTTATACATAATAACTTTTCAACAATGTTTTCGTAAGTATTGATAATTGCTGCAAGTTACAAATCTTAATACAAATAAGCAATGTTCATTTTGCCTGAATAAATTTGGCATAATTTTAGTATACGATTATAAAAAACATTGATCATATGAAACAGTTTAACAACATTATAAGTTTTTTTCTGATTATTATGATTTTTGCATCTTCCTGCGAGCTTATTGATGACCTGGCTTCAGGCGAAGACAGTGTTTCCAAACTCGAAGGGCAATGGAAATGCGATGAGAACAGCGAAAATTACAAAAAATCAACAATGGATGAAACTTATGAAGTTTATATATCACCTTACCCTGGTGATTCAACCCGGGTCATCATCTCTAACTTTTACCATTTGGGGGATGACGTGGAGGCAACTGCCCGTTTAAGCGGCCAGACACTTACACTTTCAAACCAGTCTTTGCCGGGAGGGTTCACGATATTGTCCGGCAGCGGAACCATCTCTTCGAGCTTCAAACAGATCACCTGGTCATACAGGATTGACGATGGCAGCGGCGATATTGACAATGCCACTGCCACATATACCAAAATATACTGAGAAAAAAGAGCGAATGATTTTCAGGACAGAATCTTTTCGGTATTGGTGTACATCATATAATCTTCGCGATTAAATTCATAATTCTCAGGATATTTCACTTTCCATATCTTTTCATGTTTCGGTATGTCGCATACTGCCGGTAGAGTAAATGCACCGAAATACATTGTTGGTGTGGCCATTGGGTCGCAGAAGTAATAAAACCTGGTAAAATACCTTAGCAGCGAAGGTTCTACAAGTATTACCCATCTGTCCAGCCCCAGCATTTTACTGTTCTGGTAGATCGTCCTGAACAAACCTTTTATTACCTGGTTACGGTTTTTTTGTGATGTAACTATAAACCTTGAAAGCTCTGCGCTTTTGGGAATATCGGGAATTTCTCCTCTAAAGGAAGGATGAAACGTATAGGGCAGTCTTTCAAAATCAATTGCCCTTAAAATGCGCATTAAACCAACAATTTTAAAATCTTCATCCATAGCGATGTAATGCAATGCTTTTTCATCGTACTCATCAGTTTCTTCTCCTGACGGATAACCGGATGCGTTTAACCATCGCTTTTCCTCACAATAAACTTTATACCGGATGTTGTAACAGCTCCTCAACTCTTTTTCGGTTTCAACCGGTTTGAAATAGAGCGTGAAATTTTGAGAGTTCATAATTGTAATGTTTTTTATTGATATTATTAATTCATAGAAAGTTAGAGATAATCCGAAAGGGTGTTTCAAAACCAGCGATGATTTCAATCATCTATTTGACTGATAGTTATCAATATTTTGTATGTAGGGGGGAATTTTAAGGAATCTGGAATACAATTACACTTAGAGTGTAAATTTTCGGGATTTTGAAAATGTAAGCCCAGGAACAAAACAATTATGATTGATTGTTTATTTCAAAGGCTTTAATATCGCGTGAAGGAATACCATTCCGCCTCCGCCTAAGGCGGATCTGGCAAGTGGGCTTGATTATTAAAAAATTAAAAATAAACAGATAAAACAACTATTTTTGTCACAGACCAAAATGATGCAACAATGAAGAACAGAACGAGATTTCCAAAGGTATTCTGGGTGGCCAATACAATTGAGATATTTGAAAGGTTCGCGTATTATGGTATTTACATGGGGTTTGGCATTTATTTTACCGAACAACTGGGATATTCTGATGAAGAATTGGGAAATATCCAGAGCTGGTTCCTGCTGGTTTCTTATCTTATTCCCTTTCTCTCGGGTACATTCGCCGACAAATACGGCTTTAAGAAGGTGTTGATCGTATCGTATCTTGCCTATCTTCCGGCAGTTATTTCGCTTATGTTTGCCGAAACTTACAGTGGCGTGGCGTTTGCGATGATATCTATCGGGTTTGCAGCAGGTATTTTCAAACCCCTGATTTCTGCCACCGTGCGGGCTGTAACCGACCAGACAAACAAAACGGTAGGCTTTGGCATCTTTTATTTAATGGTAAATGCCGGCGCCTCCATCGGACCGGTGATAGCAGGAAAACTGCGGGTAATCTCCTGGAAATACTCTTTTCTTGCCGGTGCCATTGCCATCGGGTGTATGTTGGTTATTACCCTCTTCTTCTATAAAGAACCCAAAAGGGAAATAGAAGGGGTAACATTGAAAAAGAAATTTCAGGATATATGGGTTGCTATCTCCGACCTGAAGTTTGCATTTTTCCTCATCATCCTCGGACTTTTTTTCTGGACACCGTTCTGGGCATTTTTCAACCTTTTGCCAAAATATGTGAATGGTAACCTCGATACGGTTGAATTATACAACAGTGTGAAGAAAGTGCTGGGCGGATTTTTTATCCGGGTTATCTCTAAGACTGATGAAAATGGAGTAGGAAGGATACTCGGTGAAACCATCTCGCATTCAGGATACATTATCATTATTTTCCAGTTTTTTGTTTCGAAGTTCACAGAAAAATTTAAACCTATTCCTACATTTTTATGGGGAATGGTAATTGCAGCCTTTGGTTTCATGTTGCTTGCCTATGCCCGCGTATCGGTTACTTCAATTGTTTTTCTGGGGATATTTTTATTTGCCATAGGAGAAATGGTGTCATCACCACGCATACAGGAATATATTACATGGCTGGCGCCTAAAGAAAAAGCCGGGTTATATATGGGCGCCAATTTCCTGGCAATAGGGATTGGCGGTTTCGTCAGCGGGTATTATACCAGGCTGTTTGGTGTGGTAAAAGATAAATATTTACACCCCGAATATATCTGGTACGTCCTGGCAGCCCATATAATTGTAGGCTTTCTGGTGATTTTTCTCTTTACCAAAATGGTAGGTGATTTTAAAGAACGGGAAGAATAGTCCCCGATGATTGATATCAAAACCTGCCTTATTACCGGTGCTGGTAATGGACTGGGAAAATCCCTGGCAAAGTCACTGGCTGAAAAAGGCTACCATCTTATACTTGCAGATATTGATGAAAACCGGTTGAAATCTGTTAAAGAGGAAATTTTTTCTCTTACTGAAAGTTGTCCTGTTGAAACTTATGCCATTGATCTTTCCCTGCAGGGTGAAATTAGGAGATTTTGCAATGCATGCAACCAGCGTTTCCAAAAGCTTGATATGATCATTAACAATGCCGGAGTGAACACTCCTTTCAGAAAGGTCACTGCTGAGGGATTTGAATACATGTTCGCGGTTAACTACCTTGCCCCTTATCTTTTAACAACATTACTGTTTAATAAATTACAATTGGCCGGTGATGCAAAGATCATCAATATTGGTTCCAACGGTGAGAAATACGCCCGACTTGATTTTGACAACCTGCAGGGCGAAAAGTCTTTTAACAGCATGAAGCAGTACTGTCTTACAAAACTATGTCTGCTGATGTTTTCTTACCACCTGGCAAAAGATACCGCCAGCAAAGGTGTTGCTGTTTGTTGTGTGCACCCGGGAGGGATAAAGACACACCTGATGGACCATTACCGATGGTACCACCTGCCAAAAGTGGTTTGGCATGCACTGTACCCCTTTTTGAAAAACGCGGATAAAGCGGCCGGATATGTGGTTAAACTAACAGATATGGAGGTATACGCATTGAACGGCAAGTATTTCTCAAAAGGAAAGGAAGCTGTATCATCCGCTGTATCGCTTGATAAAGAAATGGCTTCAGGTCTTTGGAACCATACTTTGTCGCTGGTAGATACCGGCTTTTTAAAATAAATCTTGAAAATATGCGTTAATAACCGGATATTTGTTACAAATTGATTTTTTCATAAGATGAGGTTTTTCCTGTTTGGCTTTATTGCGGTATTCATCACTATTTTAAGTACTTCATGTTTTGATGAGGAGTTTTATAATGACACTTCGGCAAAACTTGAATTTTCGGCTGATACAATAGCTTTTGATACCGTATTTACTACTATTGGGTCAACTACACAGCAATTGCGTGTAAAGAACCCATATAACAAATACCTGAATATTTCTCAAATATATCTTGCCGGGGGTGAAAACTCTTTTTTCAGGATGAATGTTGACGGTGAAAAAGCCCGAAGCATCGAAAATATTGAAGTTGCCCCGAACGATAGCATATACATTTTTGTTGAGGTTACAGTGGATCCCTTAGGAGTGAACAACCCCCTGGTGATAAACGATTCAATTGTTTTTATAACCAATGGAAACGTTCAGGATGTGAACCTTGTTGCCTACGGACAGGATGTACACCTTATTGATGGCCAGGTGATAGAAACAGAAACGTGGATTGCCGATAAACCTTATCTCATTTACAATTCTATGCTTATAGACAGTGGCCATACACTGACCATTGAGCCTGGCGCCACACTTTATTTTCATAAAAACTCTTACCTGTATGTGGTTGGCACCATTATTGCCATGGGCACAAAGGAAGAACCGGTATTGTTCAGGGGCGACAGGCTTGATGATATTTTTTCAGGATTTCCTTATGACAGGTTAACAAACCAGTGGGAAGGGATTATTATTTATCCCACAAGTACCGGAAATGTTTTTAATCACTGTCATATAAGAAATGCTACTTTTGGAATTTTTGCGGCCGGGGACCTGAGCGGTAATTATATGGCTGAAATTTCCATAAGCAACAGTATTTTGGAGAATTTTTCCTATGGGGCATTGCTCATGTATAATGCTACCATAAAAATGCAGAATTCACTCGTTGCCAATGCGGCTTCTTACCTTCTGGGTGCTCCTGCCGGCGGCGATATATCTGTTCGAAACTGTACTTTTGCAAATTATTTTTATCATCCCGGTTCTTTCAACCGCAGCGGAGAGCCTTCTGTGCTTATCTCAAATCAGTTTTACACCATCAGTCCTTTTACAAATAAAGATACCCTTGTGACCAGCGACCTTAAAAATGCAAATTTTGACAATTGCATCATTTACGGCACATATGAAAATGAATTGTATTTGTACAATAATGAACAACAGGATTTCAACTACCATTTTAATCATTGTCTTATTAAAGTGGTAAAAGACTCGGTGGATTACCAAAACACGGAAAGGTTTAAAGAGGTAATACTCAATGAAGATCCGAAGTTTAAAAAAATTGCCTTACGCGATGATTATTATTCCCCAGATTATTTTTTCAATTTTGCCCTTGACACCTTATCGCCTGCCAAAGACAAAGGCGACCCTTTGATAATTACAGCCTTTCCCGATCTTGAATATGATATGCTTGGCAATTCAAGGTTACTCGATACAGGGCCTGATATCGGCGCTTTTGAACGCATTGAATAATTTCTTAATATATTGAACATGGCTTCACGGGGCATTTTTTTCGCGATTCTTGCTTATAACCTCTTTTTTGCTGCAGCTCAAACCAATGATTTTTCAAATACAGGGGAAATATCGAAAAGAGGAGATTGCAGGATAATGTTTTACAATGTTGAAAATTTATTCGACTGTAAAGATGATCCCAGGAAAAACGACAACGAGTTCCTGCCCGAAAGCAAACGATATTGGACTGAACAGCGATTCAGACAAAAGCTTAATAACATTTTCAAAGTAATTGCTGCTGCAGGTGAGTCCCAACCTCCCGAAATTATTGGTTTTGCTGAAATTGAAAACCGTTATGTATTGGAACAACTGGTTAACAATACACCTTTATCCAAATATCCATATAGTATTGTACATTTTGATTCACCCGATGAGCGGGGTATTGATGTTGCCCTGATTTACCGGCCGGATAAGGTGAAAAAAATTTCTGAAAAGATTATCAGGATTAAATATTCACCTACCGGTAACCGTGCCACCCGCGATATTTTGTATCTTTCCTTTAAGGTTGGTAAAAAAGATACCCTGCACCTGTTTGTAAACCACTGGCCGTCAAGATATGGAGGGCAAATCGCCAGCGAGAAGTACAGGATATTCGTGGCCAATTTTCTCAGGGCCAGGACAGATTCGTTGTTTGCACGCAATATCAACGCCAAAATAATTTTAATGGGTGATTTCAACGACGAGCCGCATAATAAAAGTATCAGGGAGACATTAAAAGCAGAAAAAGTTGAAAGCACAATATTACCGGGAAGACTTTATAATCTTTCTGATGATCATAAAAATCCACATGTACAGGGTTCGCACAAATACCAGGGTAATTGGGCATTGCTCGATCAGGCAATGGTTTCGGGCAGTTTGATGATAAAGTCAGGAGTATATGTGCCACCGGGTTCATTTACCATTTTCAGCGCCCCGTTTCTGCTTGAGGCGGATAAAAAATATCTCGGCACCAAACCCAGACGCACCTATACCGGTTTCAGTTACAACGGCGGTTTCAGCGATCATCTGCCGGTTTATATTGACCTGTATGTCGGTAAATAATTTTATTTTCATTAATCATCCTTTTTGTACAAATTTGCAGGATGAAGCAATTTGCAATATGCCATACAAAACACAGGGTGCTGGGAACACTTTTCATCCCGGTTGTTTTTAAACAAATTCCAGGTAAAGAGTTTTATGCAATTGACGAAAGAATTACACTGAATAACCTTTCGGCCTTCGAAACATCTTTAAAGGAGGATGAAATTGAACTTGTAAAACTTATCGAAGAATATTCAGATAGTCAGCTTGTTAAAGTTTTCTCGAAAAAAAAAACCAATCCGCAGGATTTTCTTTCTTCCCTTGATGAAAACCTTTTTACATTGCAGATAAGGCCTTATATTGAGAGGAGATTGCTGAAATGTACCGAAATCCTTCTGGGCAGCAATATTCCGGTTTATCATAAAGAGAAAATGAACAATATCTACGAATCGGAACGCATTTCAATCATCGAAGAAAATGTGGAGTCGGTATTCAACTTTAAAAGGATAAACGGTGAGCTTTCTTATTTCCTCTCGATAAAACACCTTGACAAAGAGATAAAGCTCTTCAGAAAAGAGGGTTCCTTACTGGTAAATGAGCCATGCTGTATCGTGATCGGGAATAAACTTTATGTCTTTGACAACATTGACGGTAAAAAATTACTGCCATTTTTCACAAAAGAATACATACAGGTACCGCCACGTGCCGAGAAAAAGTTTCTCGAAGGGTTTGTCAAGAATGTGATCAGGAAATACAAGGTCAACTCCGATGCTTTTAAAATCATTGACAAACAGGTTAAACCTCAAACAATTCTCAGCCTTGAGAACGATCTTTCCGGAAAGCCAATGCTGCTGCTCAAGTTCAGGTATGATGAAGAAACTACTTATTACGCAAATAAGAAAACAGAACTTAAGGTGGTGCTAAAGGAGGAAGAAGGTATCCCTGTTTTTTACCGTTTGAACAGGGACTATACGTTTGAAAATGAGGTAATTTTCCGATTGCTCGATATGGGCCTTAAGAACCAGCATAGTTCATACTTCCTGCCATTGAGGATGAAGATGTTAGACGATATTTTTATGCAATACGAGCTTGTAAACTGGCTTAATTTCAATGCCGATGAACTTAGAAATTCAGGAATAGAGGTATTACAGGATGAACGAAAGATAAAATTTTACCTTAATAAGTTCGAACTAATTACAAGTGTTTCAGAAAGCAAGAATGACTGGTTCGACATCAGCATTATTGTAAAGTTTGCCGGTTTTGAAATTCCTTTCATCAATTTCAGAAACCATATCCTTGATGAGAACCGCCAGTATATATTGCCAGATGGTGAGATCGTTATCCTCCCCGAAGAGTGGTTTTCGAGATTTAAAGATATCCTGGCTTTTGCACGTATTGAGAATAGTACCATCGCCCTCGAAAAGCAGCACTATATTCTTTTGCAGGAAGGCCTGAAAGGCCTGAAAGACAGCTATGCCAGGAAGCTCAAGAAATGGTTTGATGATAAACCTGCCGAACAGCCGGCTGTCCCCGATGGAATTCAGGCTCAGTTAAGGCCTTATCAGGCTGAAGGATTCGGCTGGATGACAAAGCTTTATGAAAACGGTTTTGGCGGCTGCCTGGCCGATGATATGGGGCTTGGAAAAACTTTACAGACACTTACCCTTTTGTTAAAAGTTATCCAGGAGGAAAACCTTAAGGACTATGGGCCAACCGTTTCAACATACGACAGGCAGCTTACCATTTTTGACATGATGGACAAATCGCGTTTGATGAAGTCAAAACCTTCACTTATTGTTGTGCCTACCTCGCTGATATACAACTGGATGAATGAAGTGGCGAAATTCACCCCGCAGTTAAAAATTTCCTTTTATGGCGGACAGAACAGGAGGCCGCTTCAAAGTTATTATAATGAAAATGAGGTTATCATAACTTCATATGGCATCATACGAAATGACATTGAACTGTTCAAAAACCATCACTTCCTGTATATTATTCTTGATGAGAGCCAACTGGTCAAAAATCCGCTTTCAAAAACCTATAAGGCGCTATTGCAGCTAAATTCAGAATACCGCCTGGCGCTTACAGGAACCCCCATCGAAAATTCACTTACCGATCTTTGGGCTCAGATGAATTTTCTTAATCCCGGCTTACTCGGAAGCCTTGAGTTTTTTAAAAATGAATTTCAGTTTGCCATTGAGAGAGCACACAGCGAGGAACAGGCCGGTAAACTCAGAAAGCTGATTAATCCTTTTATCCTTCGCCGGACCAAGGGGGAGGTTGCAAAAGACCTGCCCGACATAAGCGAACAGACCATTTTTTGTGACATGTCACAGGAGCAGTTTAGTTTTTACGAGTCTGAAAAATCAAAGGCAAGAAACATTGTTATGCAAAGTATAGCCTCGCAGGGAGTGAAGAAATCATCCATTATCCTGTTGCAAACACTTACCCGTTTGAGGCAGATAGCCAATCATCCTGTCCTGGTAAATGAAGAATATTCCGGCTTTTCAGGAAAATTTGAGGAGATATCAAGAAACCTTGAAAATATTGTCTCCGAAGGGCATAAGGTACTTGTTTTCAGTTCGTTTGTGAAGCATCTTGATCTTTTTGCCAGGTTTTGTGATGAAAAAAGACTTTCGTACTCTTATCTTACCGGGGAAACTTCCAACCGGGGTGAGGTGGTTCAGAAATTTCAGGAAAATGAAGAGATAAGGATATTCTTAATTTCATTAAGGGCAGGGGGTTTTGGACTTAACCTTACGGCAGCCGATTATGTCTTTCTGCTCTACCCATGGTGGAACCCGGCAGTTGAACAACAAGCCCTGAGCCGCGCACATCGCATCGGACAGGATAAAAAGGTATTTGTTTACCGGTTTATTGCAAAAGATTCCATCGAAGAAAAAATTGTTATGCTGCAGGAAAAAAAATCAGGGCTCGCAGAAGCTTTTGTAAGCAGTAACAATCCGTTTGCAGGGATAGAAGAGCATGAAGTGTTGGAACTTTTCGAGTAAAACAACAAATCTTATGAAACAGGCTTTAATCCCAGCTCCTTGCCTGTATTCAGCATCAGGTCAAAAGCTTCATCATAGTTGTTACTAATTTTTCCGTCAAGTATGGCTTCTTTGATAATGTTTTTGATAACACCTACCTCTTTACATGGTTGAATACCAAATGTTTTCATAATTATCTCGCCATCCACCGGCGGTTGAAAATTACGGATATGATCTTTTTCTTCTATTTCAACCAGTTTTTTTCTTACCAGTTTAAAGTTGGAAAGGTACTGTCTTACTTTGGCATCGTTTTTCGAGGTGATGTCGGCTTCGCAAAGTGTCATCAGGTCGTCAATGTCGTCACCGGCCTCAAAAAGCAACCTCCTTACTGCCGAATCTGTAACATCTTCATCTATCAGCGCAATTGGCCTTAAGTGAAGTTTAACCAGTTTTTGCACATATTGCAGGTTGGGGCCAAGGGGCAGTTTCAACCTTCTGAAAACAGAAGGTATCATTTTAGAGCCCAGGTAGTCGTGCCCGTGAAATGTCCAGCCTGTTTGCGGGTCGTAATACTTTGTGGGGGGTTTCCCGACATCGTGGAGCAAAGCAGCCCATTTTAACCATATATTATCGGTTTTGGCTGCAATGTTGTCAAGTACCTGTAAAGAATGGTAAAAATTGTCTTTATGCCCTTTGCCCTCTTTAACGTCAACTCCTTTCATGGCATGGAGTTCGGGAAGGATGATCTCCAGTAACCCTGTTTTGTCAAGCAACCTGTAACCCTGGGATGGTTTATGGGTTGCCATTATTTTATTGAGTTCGTCAATTACACGTTCACCGGAAATAATTTTAACTCTTTCGCGGTTTTCAAATATTGCTTTTAACGAGTATTCTTCAACCGAAAAATTAAGTTGCACTGCAAACCTTATGGCACGCATCATGCGAAGCGGATCGTCAGAATATGTCGTGCCGGGGTCAAGGGGTGTGCGGATGATTTTGTTTTTCAGGTCTTCAAGCCCGTTAAAGGGGTCAATCAGTTCACCGAAGTTTTCCGGGTTAAGCGAAACAGCAAGCGCGTTTATGGTAAAATCCCTTCTTTTCTGGTCTTCTTCAATAGTTCCGTTCTCAACAATTGGTTTTCGGGAATTTCGGGCATATGACTCCTTTCTGGCGCCGACAAATTCAAGTTCATAATCCCGGTACTTTATCATAGCCGTACCAAAATTTTTAAAAACATTTACTTTTACCTTTTTCCCAAGCCTCGATGCTACTTGCTTTGCCAGTTCAATTCCACTTCCGGCAACTACAAAATCAATATCTTTTGAAGGGCGCCCCAATAAATGGTCCCTTACATAACCTCCTATAACATAACAAGCGGCTTTTTTTTCTGAAACAATGTCAGTTATAACGTTAAAAATCTTATCAGATAAGTTTATCTGCATATATAAATATGACAATTTGTGAAAATTTCCCTGACAAATTTACAATTATTTCAACTTTTCATCCGGTAATTGGTTTATTTTGTATTACGGTACGATTTTTGACATATAAATATATACATATTTAAATATAAATAATATTTCAATTAATTATGAATACCATGTTAGAACATTTGACAAAAGAAACTTTCAAGCAGAAAATATTCAATTATGATGTGAACAAAGAATGGAAGTTTGAAGGTGAAAAACCTGCCCTTATTGATTTTTATGCAGACTGGTGTCAACCTTGCAAGATGGTGGCCCCTATTCTTGAAGAATTATCTGAAGATTTCAAGGGTAAAGTAGATATTTATAAAGTGAATACCGAGGAAGAGCGTGAATTATCTGCCATTTTTGGAATTCAGAGTATCCCATCGTTGTTGTTCATTCCAAAGGAAGGTCAGCCGCAGATGGCCATGGGGGCATTGCCGAAAGATACCTTTATTAAGGCATTTAAGGATGTATTTAATGTTGAAAAGCCCAATTAATTCCTGGTTTTCGCCCGTGTTTTCCTACTATCAATATAAATATTATTATTACAACTTTTAACATCCAGATATTTAATAATATAAACATTGAGCCGGTAAAAAATCCGGCTTTTTTTGTGCCATGAATTAAAAAAAATCTAATTTTGCCTTCAACTTCACTAAGGGGGTGCCTTAAAAATACAGGCTGAGATTATACCCTTAGAACCTGCACCGGGTAATGCCGGCGAAGGGAAGAGTGGCAGTGAGGACGCTGCCTCATAGTTTTCAAACATATTAAAATTAAAATTATGAAGCGGGTATTTTTATTA
Source organism: Bacteroidales bacterium (assembly GCA_016936215.1). Lineage (GTDB taxonomy): Bacteria > Bacteroidota > Bacteroidia > Bacteroidales > UBA10428 > JAFGPL01. Next base: position 2,592 of record JAFGPL010000127.1, on the reverse strand, counting down.
CTTGCATCGTTGTTGCTATTCGCACAACTGCATGCACAATTTTCTATCAATGGTACAGTTTTGGGCCCCGGACAGGAAAAGCTTACCGGGGCAAATATTATCCTGAAAAACTCTTTCAGGGGTACAGTCTCCGGGCATGACGGAAGTTTTAAACTATCAAACCTCAAACAGGGCAGCTATATCCTGGTTGTTTCTTTCCTCGGGTACGAAACAGTTGAAATACCGGTAAAACTCGGGAAGGATGAATACCTGGAAATCACCCTCGTGGAATCGCTGCTGATAGGTGATGAAATAATCATTAAAGGAACAAGGGCCGAAAGTAAAACTCCTTCAACATACAGCACTATTGATAAAGATGAAATAGAGAGGACGAATTTCGGACAGGACTTACCGGTTTTATTAAACGGTATGACGTCTGTGATAGCAACTACCGATGCCGGAAACGGGGTGGGTTATACAGGTATGCGCATAAGGGGGACCGATATTAACCGTATAAATGTTACGATTAACGGTATCCCGTATAACGATGCCGAGTCGCATGGCGCTTTCTGGGTTGACCTCCCGGATTTCGCATCATCTGTCGAGAATATCCAGATACAAAGAGGGGTAGGGACTTCTTCAAACGGTGCGGCAGCCTTCGGGGCATCTGTTAACCTGCAGACAAGCAATATTTCTGTTGATCCTTATATGCAGGCCGACCTCGGTTATGGCTCCTTCAATACTCTTAAAACCAATATATCCTTTGGTACAGGGCTTTTAAAAAATAAATTCACTTTCGACGGAAGACTCTCAAAGATTTCTTCCGATGGTTTTATTGACAGGGCATGGTCCGACCTGAAATCATTCTATGCATCGGCAGGTTACTACACAGGAAAAACCGTAGTAAGGTTATATGTTTTTTCAGGGCTCGAAGAGACCTACCAGGCATGGAATGGTGTGCCTAAAGCAAGGTTGAACAGCGATTCGGCAGGTATGGCAGATAATATTTTCGGAAACGGGTTGAATGATGAACAGGCACAAAACCTCCTGAACTCAGACAGCAGGACCTATAACCTTTATACCTATTCCAACCAGATAGACCACTATCTGCAGTCGCATTACCAGTTGCATTTTTCACATCAATTGAGTAAAAACCTGCTCTTCAATACAGCCCTGCATTATACAAAAGGCAGCGGTTATTACGAGGATTACAAATACGACAAAAAATTCTCTGATTACGGGTTGAACAATGCCATTATCGGTAACGATACCATTACAAGAACTGACCTGATACAAAGAAAATGGCTTGACAATGATTTTTACGGACTGGTTTCCAATATTATATTTTCAAAAGACAGGTTTAACCTTACCCTGGGCGGAGGGGCAAACCGATATATCGGGGATCATTTCGGACACATTATCTGGGCTGAATACAATTCGGGCTTTGATAAAGATTATGAATGGTATAATGGCACAGGGGACAAATATGATTTTAATGTCTATGGTAAAATAAACGTGGCCCTCTCTTCAAAGCTAAACCTTTACGGGGATATTCAATACAGGGGCATTCGTTACGATATTTCGGGAATAGATGACGATGGAAGGGATATTAACATGAAAGGCCTTGATTTTGATTTTCTTAATCCTAAATTCGGTATTCACTATCAGATAAACGATTTTCAAAATTTTTATTCTTCATTTGCTGTTGCACACCGCGAACCAAACAGGTCGAATTATATAGATGCCCCGGGTGGCAATCTGCCAACACGCGAAATACTATACGACTATGAAGCCGGCTACAACCTGAAACTCGATAATTTAAAACTAAGTATCAGTTTATATAATATGAGTTATACCGACCAGCTTGTGCTTACGGGTGAAATCAACGATGTGGGCAATGCCATAATGGTAAATGTACCTGAGAGTTACCGCAGGGGTATTGAGGCATCGGGAGAATTGAAAATTACTAAGAAAATATATTGGAATGGAAATATCACACTGAGCAGAAACAAAATAAAAAATTTCACCGAATATGTTGATAACTGGAGTTACTGGGATGATCCTGAAAATCAGCCTTACCAGTATTCAAAATTTCTTGGTACCACCGATCTCTCGTTTTCACCCGGAATGATTGCTGCCAGCACAATAAATATAATGCCTGTCAATAATTTTGGTTTAAGTATTATCAGCAAATATGCCGGCAGGCAATATATTGACAATACTTCATCTCTTGAGCGAAGTATTGACCCATACTTTGTTAATCATGTTTATCTTCATTACGGTTTGAATAACAGACATATAGGTGAAGTAACCCTGAAATTTATGATTAACAATATACTTAATGTGGAATATGAAACCAATGCGTGGGTTTACAGGTATTATTATAACGAACGGCATTATGCACTCGACGGCTATTTTCCGCAGGCAGGCATAAACTATATGGCGGGTTTAAGCTGGAGGTTTTGAAACACGGTATCCATGTGAAAAAATGTTAAAAAGTATTAAAAAAGTGTATGATCGCGTAACAAAATGATATTTACATTCGTTATAGAAATTGTTGGGTTCATAAATTTTAAGGTTTAGTTAGGTTAATAATTGTTCTCATAGGGTTTT
>JAFGPL010000010.1 GCA_016936215.1 Bacteroidales bacterium | reverse complement strand
TCTTAATTACCCTTTTTTAAAAAAAGTGGGGAATCTTGTTTACCCTGATCGGGTAAAAAATGGGGAATTGAGTTTACCCTGGACAAATATAAGTCTTAATCTCATTTTTTTGAGAATAACTCAATAATTGATAGTATATAAATTTGCTATTTATGTAATTTATTCTTAATGCAAAAAGATTCATAGCTAATGATGCTTTTTTATTTAATATAGGCATTAGATATACATGTCCTGCATTACCTATTTTCCCAATAAGGATTTCTCCTCCAAATAGTTTGCTTTTTGACAGGAAATTGTAGGCATGTTTATTTATATATTTTAAATCCTTCTTGAAATCATATTTTTCAAAATTAGTAGCCCTGATCATAATTGCAAAATCAGGCTCATCATATAATTTTACATTTTCTTTTAATTTTTCATAACTTCCATTAGCATGATAATCGGTTAGATCATTTAAAATATCTGCAATTTGGCAAGTCCTCCAATTTGGGGGGCAATATTCATTAAAATTAAAAATATCTGTTGTTGTTAAATCAATTTTTTGCTTTTTACTTGGTTTCTTTCCTTCTTTTCCTGTAGCTTCCCACTCTTTAACTTTTTCTTTCCATTCATCTAATTGCTTTTGGTAAAACTTTTCTCTTTCTAATTTTATCTGCTCCAATAATTCCTCAGCAGTAGGCAAATCCTTCTGTCTCTCTCTCCACTCCTTCGTCAATTCCCCTTCAAAAGCTTTCTTTAAAACAGCCTGGCGGTATATTTCCAGCTTTTCTTTTACTGCTTTTAGGTTGGCTATTCCGTTATCCAGTTCGCTGAAAAGCTGTTCTATTTTGGCAACAATAGCCCGTTGTTCGGGGAGGGGAGCGAGTTTAATTGGTAATTGAGAGAAAATTGATATCCAATACCTTTTATGTGTATCTGTATTTTGTCTAATTGTTTGCATAAAATAATAAGCATATTTGATATTAACTAAATCAGAAGTCTTCTGTAGTATTTTCATGGCAGAGGATTTTACTTTGAATTTAAAATTGACAAATTGAGTTGCTGTTGTAAAATCATCAAATATTATTACTGGTAATTCAGAAAAAATACCATCTGTTTCATTTGTATAACCAATAATAAAAGATTTTCCAGGTGTTAATACAGGTGTTTTGTATTGATCAGAATATTTAGTACTGTCAACGATATATTTCGTTGGTTGTATATAATCAAGTAAGTCTTCTAATTTGCATTCACACCAATCTTTTCTCATCTACTTCACCACTTCCCAATACCCGCCTGTTTTTTTACTTCCACGCCTTTCAATAATCTTCTTATCTATAAGCTGCTTTATCTGTTTTTCCAGAGTGCTGATCGATCTATCTAATTTCTCTGAAAGCTCTTTTGCTTGTATTCCGGGATTAGCTTTTATCTGGTTTACTATTTCTTGTAGAGATTCGTTTAATCCGCCATTTAATCCGCCATTTAATCCGCCATTTAATCCGCCATTTAACGTGCCATCCTTCTTTTCTATGTGCTTGAATTTATAAACAACAGCAAAAAATCCTGTAATCCTGAAATCAACAGTACATTTGCCATATTCTTTCACGGCATTTTTAATCCTGTTGATTCCGGTTCCAATACGTTCGATATAATCTATCCGATGCAGTAAAGAAGCAATAACAGGATTTCTGCAAACGCTCTTTTTACCAAAATCAGCCGGATCGAGCTCGGACGGAATACCGCCGGGATTGGATATTTCAACACGGTCATCAAACACCTCGACCATGACATTCGATCCCTTTTGAAAATAATCGCGGTGGCACACGGCGTTGATTATGGATTCACGCAAAGCGACTTCCGGGATTTCAGGTATTTCTTCCCTCTGCAGGTGTTCAATTTTGTATTCAAGGTTTGTGTGGCGCTGTACAAAGAGAATGGCGTTTTCGATATTTTCCACGATATTCGAATTAAAATCCTTTTTATCAAGGATATGGAGTTTTTCATTACCCTTATATAAAACGCACACAACGGTAGCCTGTAATAAAAGAAACTCGGTTGATTTTGTAAAAAAGAGTACTCCTGCATTTGTCAGCCTGTTTCCATCTGTTAAGCAGTCAAGATTTTTTAAAAGGTAATTTTTATCAATAGATGGCGTTATCCGGGCAAGCTGAATAAAACGCTGATAGGCTTTATCATCAAAATCATTTTCAAAATCCGCTTTTCTGTTTTCAAGTTCATCGAAACGGATTCTTCCTTCTTTTTCAAAAAAGCTCACAATTTCATTTCGTGACAGCTTTTGAGTAGTCGGACCGATGCGGACAAAAAAACCTCTTGAACATCCATAAGGTTTTTCTTTTCCCTTCGGAACATCAAGAATGAGCATATTTTCTATAACAGATATTTTTACATCCAGAGCAGGTTCAAGCTGTTTTAATGTATCCTGTAATTTGGAACGGGTGGAATTGTCAGTACTGGTTCCTTTAATTATTCCTTTATCCGTCACTCCAAGAATGATTTTACCTCCGCTGGAATTGGCAAATGCGCATACTTCTTCTATAAGTGATTTTTCTGCCTGTTCTTTCAGTTCAAGGTGATAATCCTCTCCAAGCTCGATCAGTTTTTTAATTTCCTTTAATGTCATCTATGCCACCAATACCTCATTCAATTCATCAATAATCTTGTCCATCTCATCACCAAAAAGCTGATACATTTTTCCTCGCCCGCCTTTTGAATCAAAAGGAGTATAATCTAAATCATCTACTTCAACATGAAAACTGGTAGCAATATGTTCTTTTATCATGCGGAGCCATTCCATCTGTTCTTCCGTAAACTTGGCGGAAGCGCCCGAATGTCTGTTAAATACCCATTCCTGAAAGTTTTTATCGACAATCTTGTTATAGGGAGTAAGTTCTTTGTCAATTTCAATAACCCGGCGAATTAAAGAAACAAGAACTGTCAGTTCATTTTTAGGGCTGTTTTCTTTTACGTTCTCTATCCTTGCGTACGCATCCCAGACATAGTGGGGAGCTAATAAAGGCTTCTCAAGTTTAATTTTCTCAAGAAGGTCTTTTACCATTTTAAAGGTCAGTTCCTTTCGTCTGAAAGGCTGGTCATAAAAGATACTTAATGCAATAATTTCATCCTTGTTTTCTTCAATATAGGCCGTAAAGTCCTGAATGATCTTCCGGGCTTTTTCTTCTGTAAATGAATACCATTCCGCCTTTGTGACTTTATCGATATTGATATTGTCAATAATCTGTTCATGGATTTTTCTGACATTCTCGATGTATTCATTTATACCGCCGTTAAAATTGGAAGAAGCTTTAACGGCTAATTCATCCATAGCTTTTGTTTTACATACCTCGGTTTTTTCCGGTGTGATTTCCTCTTTTGGAATTTGTTTAATCAGTTCATTTTGTCTGGATTCTATTATATCAGGATCATAGGCTCCCAGTAAATCCTTGACAATAGCATTGATACTTTTCCCTCCGGCCAATTCCTCTATCTTTTTTTTCTCATTATCTGTAATCTGTTTTTCAAGACGGATTAAACGGTTTGCAAGTGAAATGAACAGGTCTTCATCACGTGCACCCATTGTAATTGCATAGAGAAGGTCTTTTAAAGAAGCTCCTTTTTTTCTTTCCAAAGGTCGTGAATCTGTCTTTTTGGATTTTGTTGCACCAACTGCATCAATAATAACAAAATGTGTTTTTGTATATTTTGCGGTTCTTGTAACACGCTTCAGGTCTTCAAAATTGATTGTCCTTGTTCCACGTCCTTTCATTTGTTCAAAGTAATTGATGCTCTTTACATCCCTCATAAAAAGCAGGATTTCCAGAGGTTTTACATCTGTCCCGGTTGCAATCATATCGACGGTGACTGCAATCCGCGGGGCCCAGGAATTACGAAATCGGTTAATGACTGATTTCGGATCTTCCTCAATTTTATACGTTACTTTCTTGCAAAAATCATTTCCTTCATCAAATTCTTCTCTGACTATTCCAATAATATCATCAGCATGGCTGTCAGTTTTCGCAAAAACCAAAGTCTTTGGAACTTCAAACTCCCCGTTTTCATCAAATCGGTCCGGGAAAATATGTGTAAGTGCATCCCTAAAAGCCCTGATGATATTTCGTATCTGACTCGGGTTTACCACATCCTTATCAAGCTTGTTGGGAGTATAGACATAATCCTCATCAAGCCGTTCCCAGCGTTTTTTTCTGGATAGCTTCTCTCTTTTATCCACATATTCTTTGGCTTTTATTTTGGAACCCTGTTTGCTGATTTCCGTCTCTATGGTATAAATATCATACGGTACATTCACACCGTCTGCGACAGAATCTTCATAGGAATATTCACTCACGACATTTCCATTAAAAAATCCGAATGTACGTTTGTCCGGTGTTGCAGTTAGACCGATGAGAAATGCGTCATAATAATCGAGCACCTGCTTCCAGAGGTTATAAATTGATCTATGACATTCATCAATGATGATAAAATCAAATTGTTCAACAGGATTTTCAGGGCTGTATGCAACAGGAACAGGTTCCTTTGGCTCCCAGCTTCTTTCATTCGGATTTTCTTTTTCAAGCTCCTCGTCAAGTTCTTCACCTTTTAATATTGAATATAGTCTCTGGATAGTAGAAATACATACCTGGCTGTCTGAGGCTATATAGCTCGAACTGAGTCGCTGCACATTGTAAAGTTCTATGAATTTTCTGTTATCGTCTTTGGGCTGATATTTTAAAAATTCCTGTTCCGCCTGTTCCCCGAGGTTTTTTGTGTCCACTAAAAACAGGATTCGTTTTGCTTTTGCGAATTTTAATAACCGGTAAACAAATGTGCAGGCGGTAAATGTCTTCCCTGAGCCGGTGGCCATTTGTATCAGGGCCTTTGGTTTATTCTTTTTAAAGGAATCTTCCAGGTTTTTAATCGCTTTTATCTGTGCCTGCCAGAGTCCTTCTTCATTCAATGCCGGTACATTATGCAACCTGTCTCTTAACGTTTTTTCATTTTTTAGCCAGGCTGATAAGGTTTCCGGTCTGTGAAAGTAAAACACCTCACGGGCACGCGGTTTAGGGTCTCTGTAATCTGTAAAATGGGTTATAATGCCATTGCTTTCATAAACAAAAGGAAGCGGGTCATTATGTAAATACTTCAGTTTACTTTTTGCATAATCATAGGATTGGTCTTCATGGACCGTTAGCCGTTCTCCTTCTTCTTCTCTTTTCGCTTCAATAATTCCGCAGGGTTTTCTATCTGCAAATAAAACATAATCAGCAGGACCTATATCAGTTGAGTATTCACGAATAGCAATACCTTTACCAGCTGAAAAGTTTATTTTGTCTTTGAACTGTACAATCCAGCCGGCATCCTGAAGCATTTCATCAATCGTGTCTCTTGCTTTTTGTTCCGGATTTTGATTGAACATCTCTATTTTTTTTCCTTAATAGAAACCCATTCATCTACTTCAGAAAGCATAAACCTCCAGAGTCTACCGCCTTTATACGCAGGCAAATCTTTCCTTTGCAGCCACTTACAGAGGGTTTCTTTTTTTATACCCATGTATTGGGCTGTTTCTTCTACTGCATACCAACGTTCCTGCATAGTTTATGTCCGGTTAATATTAATTCATGATAATAGAGGATGTTAGTTATTTCAAGTAAGTTTATTAAAAAATGTATATTTCTTTTTTTTAGAGTGTATTAAAATGATCTTCCTGTCACCAATCGGTAAACTGACCCCTCTGTTATCGGTATATTGGACTATCCCCATTCCTCCCCCCCCAACCCTCCGCTTCCTCCAAGCCTTCAGGAAGATAGTCGCAGTAAAACGTTTCATCCTTTTGTACGACTTAATGCTCCCGCATGGGAGTTTCTCCAATCGCACCGGAAAACTCGCCACCGGGCACGTTAAAACCGGCCGGCAGTTGGATGCTTTTAAAAGTGCTCCTTTCCGGTTTATCAAAATCAGCCGCTTTAAATGGCTTTCCTATCCATTTTCTTAATATAAGTTACCATTCAAACCTTAAATAATTTATGTTCTCTTTTTCTGCCATGAATATTCATCTTTTAATACATATCCATTACATAACGCGTATACAGATATTTATTTATATGATAAATAGTTAGCTGGTTCCTTCATTGATAAAACATCATTTTATTACATACCCGTTACATAAATCATCACCAAAAGTGAATATACTTATGTATCCGGTGGTATTTATTTCCCGCAGGACACGGAAGAATAAAATTAAAATTCTTCCTCCGTGTCCCCTGCGTGCTCTGTGTGATATTTTCTTAATTCAAATCATTTCAGAAATCTGATATCACCCCCCCATCCCCCATGCGCAAAAAAAGCCCCCGGACGCAAACGGCCGGGGGCGGAAAAACTCAGGAAATGCGTTTAATTCCTTTTATAATTTATGATTGACCGCGTAAACCCTGTTATTCGTTTCACTGCTTTCAGCGATTTTGTTGCCGTAGTCCAGAATAAACACGTCACAACTGACGGCCGCCGGATTGCTCCCGTACGATTGTTTCGGGAAAACCTTGCTCGCTCCAGCCGCCAGACCGCTCGACGGCAGAAAATTCCTCATATCCATATCCGCATCCGGGGTGCCGGAATCGCTGAATTCGTGACGGATAATGAAATTATTGGTGGTGACGTCTCTGTTGCCGGTGTTTTTCAGGATGAACTGGCAGTATCCGTCGTCATAATAAAAAGTTCCGGTCAGATCCGGACCGTTCGACGGCGGGGAAGGATCGCCGGCGACGGTCGGGGAGCCGGCGCTGCTCTGGGAGACTCTTTCCACGTACCATTGATAAATGACGATATTGCCCGTGTAATGGTTGGATTTCAACTCGAACAGGCGGTCCGGGTAGCGCACGTTCCGGTAAAATTCCACCGTTGTATAAAGATCCCTTCCGTACGCCTCGAACAGTTTTGTGCCAAGATAGGCGTCATCGGTGATGGAATAGATTTTTTCGTTTCCCCCGCTTGCCGGCTCGCCCAGCAGGTGCATATGCATCAGCTCGATGGGCTTCATGCCGGTGAGTACTTCGGCCGGTGTCCGCAGATCTTCATACAGACAGAAATTGATATGTTCCCAGCCTTCCTTGAAATTCATGTTATGCGCCCTGTCCCCGATGGTGCCGTCGGAGTTTATTTTATCGACATGCACACTGTACTGGCCGGAAGGGGCGCCGTTCTTTTTATAAAGGAACATATAATTCTTTCCTCTGCGGGTAAAGAACCGTGCGAGGGTCCAGCCCTGCGACCAGCGGTAGGATTTTACCCATTCGAGCGTGCCATTGGATTTCAGTTTCCAGATATAGGCGTTTTTATCATCGGAATTATAACCGGCCGACCGTAACATCAGCATGTAGGTCGTGCCGGATATATTATAAAATTTGAATGTATCCCAACCATCAATTAATTCTTTCGCGTAGGTAAGATCCCCGAGACTCCCGTCGTTGTTCATTTCAAAGATTTCAAGCAGTCTTTTTCCGTTAAGTTGCACTTTCCCGTGAAGCATCAGATAGGTTTTACTGCCGCAGTAAGCGAATTCCGCATGGGTCCAGCCGATCCCTCTGGTACTGTCGCTTACCTTGCTGCCGATAGTTCCGTTCGAATTCATGCTGTAAATATGAATTGCCTTATTTTCTGAAGTAAAGCTGCTTTCACGGAGGAAAAAATAATAGGAATTATTTCCGACGGAAAAAGGCTTTGTTATTGTCCAGCCGGAAGCCCACCAGTAGGATTTATTGAGTTCGCTCCAATGGTGAAACCAGATGGAACTGCCGAGGGTATCGGTAATGCCGTCATGGAGAGAGGTTTCGGATAAAACAGGACCTTCCGCGCCGCTTTCCAGCGTACAATTAATCAAGGAAATCAGGCCGATAACGATAATGATTGTGAAAATAATACACTGTTTGATTTTCATGATTATCTCCTCCTTAAAATTTTTATCTGTTCGTCCATGCAAACAGAATCATTATATTTGCCTGCAAATATTATATGATGATAATATCACGATAACAGTCATTTACATTAAGTAATTGATGCGACAATTGATGTGACGGAAGATAGATAGAGCCGGAAGACAAATCGGTATACCCGGCATTTTCATACCCCCGGCGTATCCATAGTCCAATTCTCTTCCCTGCGATAGCCGTATTTGTTTTTGTTTAAAACTACGGATGAACGCTGGATGGGCGCAGATAGGGCCATAGGTAAGTTTTGCCTTAAAACGTGTAAAAGTGGCGCCATAAAATATATATTTTTTTATGGTTTTTGTTGTCGGATGACAATGTACTCTCTTACCTCACAACAAAAAAAATCAATACCTGTTCTCTGCCTCCCGCATAACCGCCCCTTCCACGTCTTTTATCGCCTCTTACACAACCCTCCATCCAGCGTTCATCCAGCACCATCCGCTCCTATCCGCGGTCCGATTCTCTTCCTCTGTGTCTGCGGACTCTGTGTGAAATTTTCTTTATCCAAATCTTTATAGCAATCTTATATCACTCCCCCCATCCGCTTTCATCCGTCGTCCTTTCCCCTTCCTTTTAGCAAGCGACGCGTTTAAAGTTTGTTTCTTTTTAAGTATTAAAAAGGAAATCGTATCCTTATCACATGTCGTTGAACGACGGTAAAGTTGTTTTCGAATTTATCACCGTAGCGTTTGACTGCGTTCAGTATAATCGAGGCCTTTTTTTCCTTTGCTATTCCGTGCAACCTAATCAAAACGATACCTTTATGTACTTTTTTTTGCAAAAATACCAATTCTCCAAAATCCTTATCCGCTGTTACAAGAATGGAATCCTTTGTATCAGCGAACGACATTACCTCATTATCTGCGGCACCCCCCATTATTTCCGCTATATCGTATACTTTATAATTGTTTTCTTTTAGGATGCGTATAATACTTTTGTCGACACTTTCATCTGCCGTAAATACCATCGTATCAGCCTGCGACGGGATATATTATGTCGCTTTTTAAAATCCTGTTCGCATACGACAACGCTTCCAAAACCGCCTCTTTCGTCAATGCAGGATGCGCTTCGATTATCTGATCGATCGTCTCACCGCATGACAATTTTTCGAGAATCAGTTCGACCGTAATTCTGGTACCTTTTATGACAGGTTTCCCCATCATTACAGCGGGATCCGATATTATTTCCGGTTTCACTATTGTCTATCTCCTGTATTAAAAATTTTCTCTATAAAACAATATAACATTTTACTACATACAGACCACTTTTGTCAATCCCGCCCATCCGCGCAAGCGCTCCGGGCATCAGTCGTTTATATAGAAACTACGGATGAACGCTGGATGTCCGCAGATAGGGCAGAATTTTACCTGTACCGTTAAACGTATAAAAGTGGCGCCAAAAGACGTTCATTTTTTATGGTTTTTTGTTGTCGGATGACAATGCAC
>JAFGPL010000126.1 GCA_016936215.1 Bacteroidales bacterium | reverse complement strand
GCTTTAGATAGCCCAAAACTGTGGTCGGTTGATACGCCGTATTTATATAATCTGAAAACAGAAATTTATTCAGATAAGCGTAAAACAGATGAATATGATGTCCCTTTTGGTATCAGGTCGTTCAGATTTAGTGCCGAAAATGGATTCTTTCTTAATGAAAGGCCAATGAAGATACGGGGGGTAAATCTGCACCATGACCTGGGTGCACTCGGGGCTGCAGTAAATATAAGGGCAATAGAAAGACAGCTCGAACTGATGAAAGGAATGGGGGTGAATGCAATCCGTACAGCCCATAACCCGCCTGCTCCTGAATTCCTCGACCTTTGTGACAGAATGGGCTTTATCGTGATGGCAGAGGCGTTTGATGTGTGGAAGAAGAAAAAAGTGAAATATGATTATCACATTGACTGGAATGAAAATCACGAACGGGATTTACGGGATATGGTATTACGTGACCGTAACCATCCTTCGGTTTTTATCTGGAGCATTGGAAATGAAATACGTGAACAGTTTGATTCAACGGGCATCTCAATTGCTAAAGAGTTGGTAGCAATTGTAAAATCAGTGGATACAACACGACCTGTAACCTGTGCACTTACAGAAACTAATCCTTCAAAGAATTTTATTTATCAGTCCGACGCCCTTGATTTGCTTGGATTTAATTATAAAATCCACGAGTGGCAGAATTTTAAGGAAAATTTTCCCGGTCAGACTATGATTGCTACCGAAAATATGTCGGTATATTCAACCCGTGGTCATTATGATATGCCTTCTGACAGTGTCCGTTACTGGCCCCGCAAACATGGGGAAGAAATCATCGGGGCAAATCCCGACTATACCGTATCTGCTTACGATATGGTTTGTGCCTATTGGGGTGCAACACACGAAGAAACGCTGAATGCATTGTCTGAAAATAAGTTTGTTCCGGGCATGTTTATCTGGTCGGGTATTGATTTTTTAGGCGAGCCCGAACCTTACGGTTGGCCAGCCAAAAGTTCGTATTACGGGGTAGTTGACCTGGCTGGTTTTCCCAAAGATGTTTATTATCTCTATAAAAGTATCTGGACCGATGAACCTGTTCTGCACCTTTTCCCTCACTGGAACTGGAATGAAGGAGAGGAAATTGATGTGTGGGCATACTACAACCATGCCGACGTGGTAGAATTGTTTCTGAATGATGTTTCCTTAGGTAAAAAGAGAAAAGGGCCGGGTGATTTTCATGTGATGTGGAGGGTGAAGTTTCAACCGGGAACCATTCGTGCCGTTTCTAAAAAGAATGGGGTACAGGTGCTTGATAAGACCATTAAGACTGCCGGCAAACCTGCCGGAATAGAGTTGATAGCTGACAGGAACACCATAAAAGCAAATGGAAAAGACCTGGCATTTATAACTGTGAAGATTGTTGACAAAGAAGGTACGCTCGTTCCCTATGCCGATAATATGGTACACTTTAACGTGAAAGGCCCCGGAAAAATTGTTGGTGTAGATAACGGCTATCAGGCCAGTCACGAACCGTTTAAAGTAAATTTCCGGAAAGCCTTTAACGGGATGTGCCTGGTGATCATACAATCATCTATAAAAGCAGGCGCTGTTATTATAAATGCAGATTCAGAAAACTTAACCTCCGGGTCTTTAAAAATCATTTCCAAATGAAGAAAAAATTATTGATCAGAATTTCAGTTTTTTGCATTGTTTTTTCCTGTTATAATCCTTTGCTTTTTGCTCAAACAGTTACAGGGGAGCCGGCAGGAATCCCGGAATTACCAAAGATTTATCAACCCAATCCCTGGGAAGACCCTCAGATTACCGCCATTAACCGCCAACCTACCAGGGCCACTGCGTATTCTTACAGGAGCATTGAAGCAGCCTTGTCAGGGGACAGGTTACAATCAGGCAGAATGATCATTTTAAATGGTATGTGGGATTTCAATCTGGTTCTTAAACCGTGTGATGCCCCCAAAGATTTTTATAAAAGCAGGGTTAAGGGTTGGGACAAAATAGAAGTACCCTCTAACTGGGAACTGAAAGGTTATGATAAACCGATTTACAAAAGCGCTGTTTACCCTTTCAGGCCTGTAAATCCTCCATTTATTCCGAAAGATTACAATCCGGTCGGTTCATATCAGACAGTATTTACAATTCCTGTGCACTGGGATGGTATGAATGTGACTCTTCATTTCGGCGGGGTGAGCTCTGCGTTTAAGGTTTGGTTGAATGGTGAATTTGTGGGTTATGGTGAAGACAGCTTTCTTCCTTCGGAATTTAATATTACCCCTTACCTGAAGAAGGGTGAGAACATACTTTCGGTACAGGTTATCCGCTGGAGCGATGGTTCTTATCTCGAAGACCAGGATCATTGGAGACTGAGCGGAATTCAGCGCGAAGTGATGCTGTTGGCTGAGCCCAAACTACGGATAGCGGATTTTCACTGGCAGGCTAAGCTGGATAAAGAATACAAAGATGCGATATTCAGTGTGCGCCCCAGGCTTGAGAACCTGACTGGTGCAGAGGTTAAAGGATATCGGGTTAAAGTTCAGTTGTATGACGGCAAAAAAGCTCCGGTCTTTTCCAATCCCCTGGAAAAAACTGCTGAATCCATTTTTAACGAAATATATCCCCGTCTTGATAATGTAAAATTTGGACTGTTCGAAGCTACAGTTAAAAATCCTGAAAAGTGGAGCGATGAAACGCCAAACCTTTATACGCTTGTCATTGCCCTTGAAGACAGTATGGGAAGGTTGCTCGAAGCCAAAATCTGTAAAGTGGGTTTTCGTTCTGTCGAATTTGCAGAAGATAACAGTAAACTTTTAATCAATGGCAAGGTAACTTACCTGTACGGGGTTAACCGGCACGATCACCATCCGGTGAGAGGCAAAGCGCTTACAAGGGAAGATATACGCGAAGATGTGAGAACGATTAAGCAATTTAATTTTAACTGCATCAGGACGAGCCATTATCCCAACGACCCTTATTTTTATGACTTATGCGATGAATATGGTATTCTGGTTATAGATGAGGCAAACCATGAGACACATGGTCTGGGCAGTAAACTAAGCAATGACCCAATGTGGACAAGTGCTTTTATGGAACGGGTCATTCGCATGGTAATGCGAGATAAAAACCATCCTTCTGTTATCTTTTGGAGCTTAGGAAACGAAGCCGGAAGGGGCCCAAATCATGCGGCCATGGCAGAATGGGTACATGATTTTGATATTACCCGCCCCGTTCATTACGAACCAGCCCAGGGCAATCACAGGGTGAAGGGGTATATCCCCCCCGGTCATCCCGATTATCCGAAAGACCATTCACATCGCATACAGGTACCTGTTGATCCTTATTATGTTAATATGGTGAGCAGGATGTACCCGGGAATTAATACCCCGGAACTGCTTGTCAACCAGCCGGGTGATAAACGACCTGTTTTTTTCTGTGAGTATTCACATTCAATGGGAAATTCCACTGGAAATATAAAGGAGTTCTGGGATATTTTCCGGGAATTGCCAAGAGTGATCGGGGGTTGTATTTGGGATTTTAAAGACCAGGGGTTGTTGAAAACCGACTCTCTCGGTAAATCATTCTATGCTTATGGAGGCGACTTTGGTGAAAAGCTTCATGACGGTAATTTTTGTATCAACGGCATCGCTGCTTCCGACGGCAGGCCTAAAGCTGCCATGTATGAATGTAAAAGGGTGTTCCAGCCTGTGGGTATTGAGCTGGTTGATATTGAAAAAGGTCTGATCAGAATTCTTAACAGGCATGCCGGTATATCTCTTTCTGAATACGCGGTTTCTTTATCAATTCTTGAAGACGGGAAAAAAATTGTATATAAAGAATTGCCTGCGATTAATACTGTTGCAGGTAAAGACACAGTGGTAAGTATTTCTCATTTTTTGCCTGTGTTTAAACCAGGATATGAATACATTGCATCTGTTCAGTTTTCCCTCAAAGAAGATAAACAGTGGGCTGAAAAAGGACATCTGATTGCTTCAGGTCAGTTCAATCTTACAGGTTTATCCTCAAAAGAAAACAAAGAGAAATCATATCCGGAGATAATTCTGATAGAAAACGATAGTGAAATAGTTTTGCAAGGAAAGAATTTCAGTATATCGGTGAGTAAAGTTAATGGCGTTTTAAATTCATTCAAAACCGGAAGCTATGAACATCTATTAAGTCCGCTGGTCTATGATTTTACACGTCCTCTGACCGATAACGACCGCAAGGGATGGAAGCCTCACATCAGGCTGAAAGAGTGGTATACAGCAGTGCCTGAACTTGAAAGCCTTAATACAAAAAAAATAAGACAAGGGTTGTTTTCAATCACTGCTGAATATTCACTGATAGATGGGAAGACAACGATTGAACTGGTTTACCTGGTGAACGGAGAGGGTGTTATTAAAGTGGAATACAGACTTATACCTTCTCCCGACCTGCCTGAAATACCCAAAGTAGGCATGCAGTGCGGAATTCCCGGAAAGAATAATCAGATCACATGGTATGGCAGAGGTCCTCATGAGAATTATATTGATCGGCGGTTTGGCGCAGACCCTGGTATATATTCCCTTAAAATTGAAGATTTTATTGAACCCTATGTTATGCCACAGGAAAATGGTAACCGTACAGATGTAAGATGGATGTTTCTGTCAAATACCAAAAATGAGGGGTTACTGGTTGTGGCAGACAGTCTTCTGAGCGTGAGCGCATGGCCATATACCGAAGAAAATATCAATCTGGCTAAACATACTAATGAGTTAAAAGATGCCGGATACATTACGCTGAATATTGATCTTGTTCAGATGGGCATCGGAGGAAATGACAGTTGGAGTGATGTGGCAGCACCATTGGAGCAATTCCGGATTAAGCCGAAACCATACAGGTACAGCTATTATTTGGTTCCATGCACAAAAAAGCCTGATGTAATCAGCGAATATGCAAAAAAAATAAAATTTTAATTACGAAGTCTGTTTTATAAATAAATCCTTTATATTGCTAGAATATGAGGCTATGTAGAAAGGTAATAAGTAACGTCATACGAGGAAGGAACGACCGAAGCAATCTCCTGAAAAAGAGGAGATTGCTTCACCCCGATGAATCGGGATTCGCAATGACGGTTTCAAAAATGCTGACTTTTAAACAGCCTCAATTTTAAATCTAAAAGACTCTTAAAAAACGATTTGTCATGTTGAACGCCAGTGAAACATCTCTATTCACAAAAAAAAGAATACTCCTTTCAGTGGTGAAAGATTTCATGGCTTTTGTATATAAATATATATTGATTAATGGAAAACATGTGTACGCTACCCCTGTAAGGGTTCCAAACCCTGACAGGGGTAATGGAAACTCCAAATTTCTGCACTCAATGGTAAAGTGTTTTTGGTATTTTAAACCAAAAATTTCATTCATACTGCTTATTACTTTTACTTTATCAATATTTCATCAAAAAGTCTATTGCCAGTCTTCTGATCCCAAATTTGTCTTTAAAAATCCCCCCGAATCCGCGAAACCCTGGGTTTTCTGGTACTGGATGCATGCGGCCATCACGAGAGATGGCATCACTGCCGACCTTGAAGCTATGAAAGAAGCCGGAATTGGCGGCGCATATATTTTCACCATAAAAGGGACTTCTAATCCCCCGATGATAGATACCCCTGTTGAACAACTTACCCCTGAATGGTGGGAAATGTTAAAGTTTACACTGTCTGAAGCTGGCCGGTTGGGTTTGAAAATTGCTTTTCATGCCTGCGATGGCTTCACTACCGCCGGAGGCCCCTGGATCACACCAGAAATGTCTATGCAGAAGATAATTTGGAGTGATACCATTATCAAAGGGGGACAGTTGCTTAATGCTTTATTGCCCCATCCTGAATCTAAATTGAACTTTTACAAAGATATTGCTGTGTATGCCATTCCGTTAAAAGAAGACCAGCTTGCAAATTCTTTTACTGTGACACCTGAAGTTACCTCAAGTATCCAGGGTACCAATGCACAATTTCTTGTTGAAAAGGGCAACAAAGAGACTTTCCGTAGTGACGGGCCCTGCTGGATTCAATATACTTTTAAAAATCCCTTTACCTGCCGTTCAATCAAGATACGGCGCAATGGTAACAATATTCAATCATTACGTCTTAGGGTTGAAACGAGCAATGATGGGATTAACTTCACCCCTTTGACACAATTCGAACCACCCCGTCATGGCTGGCAGGACAGTGAAGCCGGTCATACCTTTGCAGTGCCGCCGGTAACAGCCAGGTATTACCGGTTTCATTACAATAAAGAGGGAACTGAACCCGGTTCGGAAGATTACGACGCTGCCAAATGGAAACAATCATTGAAAATTCAGGGTATAGAGCTTTCAACAGCCCCTGTAATTCATCAATATGAAGGGAAATCAGGCGCAATTTGGCGGATAGCCCCACGCACGAGCAGTATCCGGTTACCGGATTCTTTGTGTGTTCCTCTTAAAGATGTGATCAATATCTCTGATAATACAGACTCTTTAGGGTATCTTTCATGGGAAGTCCCTCAAGGATATTGGAGAATAATCCGTATGGGCCACACCACAACCGGCCACACAAATTATATCGGAGGTGCAGGAAAAGGTCTTGAATGTGACAAATTCAATCCCGATATCGTGCGAATACAATTTGATAACTGGTTTGGTAAGTTGCTTCGTATTACAGACCCTGATTCTAATCAACAGGTACTCAATATTTTTCATGTTGATAGTTGGGAGTGTGGCAGCCAGAACTGGTCAGTGGTATTCAGCAGCGAATTTTTAAAACGAAGGGGATATAACCTGATGCCTTATTTGCCGGTATTTGCCGGTATTCCTGTAGAAAGCGCTGAAACATCAGAAAAGGTTCTGTATGATATCAGGACAACCATTGCTGAATTGATAACCGATAATTTTTTCGGCACTTTTGCCAGGCTTGCCAGGAATAACGATTGTTTGTTCTCTGCCGAAAATTCATCACCGGTAATGGTCAGCGATGCCATGAGAAATTTCGAAAAGACAGATATCCCGATGGGCGAATTCTGGTTCAACAGTCCCACCCACGATAAACCTTCCGATATTCTCGATGCTGTGTCTGCAGCCCATATCTATGGAAAAAACATTGTTCAGGCTGAGGCTTTTACGACACTAAGGATGTCATGGGACGAACATCCCGGTATGCTGAAAACACTGGGTGACAGAAATTATGCTTTGGGCATTAACCGTTTTGCTCATCACGTATTTACACATAATCCCTGGCCTGATAGAAAACCCGGGATGACCTTAGATGGAGTGGGGCTATTTTTCCAGCGCGACCAGACATGGTGGAAACACGCAAAAGCATGGGTAGATTACCATACACGCTGTCAGGCGCTTCTGCAGCTTGGCAAACCGGTGGTTGACATTGCCGTGTTTACCGGAGAAGAAGTCCCAACAAGGGCTTTATCACCCGACAGGCTTATTGAAACATTGCCCGGATTATTTGCCGGGGAAAAAATTAAAGAAGAAAAGGTCAGATTGGAGAACAGTGGCTGCCCGGTACATGAAATGCCCAAAGGCGTTACTAATACGGTAAATACCTACAGGCCTGAGTTTTGGGTCAATCCATTGCGCGGTTATCAATATGACTCATTCAACAAGGATGCTTTTTTGAAATACGCGAAGGTTAATAACGGCAGGGTTGAATTTGCAGGAGGAATGAGTTATGCGATACTGGTATTTCCCGGTCCCCTGAAGATGAACCCCGACGGAAACCTGATTTCAGTTGAGGTTGCTGAAAAAATATTGCAATTGGTGAATGATGGTGCAAAGGTTGTTCTAAATGATCTCCCAGAAAATACACCCGGTTTATTCAACTCTTTTAAAAACGACTCCATGCTGCGATGGGTTGTTGCAGAATTAAATCAAAACAGGCAGATGGTTGATCATGGAGATGGAATGGTGTCATGGAAGATTGGCAAAGGTTTATTGATCCAGGCTCCTATACTCGCGAAATCATTTGAAAGACTCGGGATTCCAAGTGATCTGGAAGTATCCTGCAGCAAATCGGAGTGTATTGAAAATATTGCATGGAACCACCGTAAGACCGAAAATTCAGATATCTATTTTGTATCCAACCAGGATACTGTGCAGAAATCGTTTAACCTATCGCTCCGTATAGCAGGTTATGTACCCGAATTGTACAATCCGGTTACCGGTGTAATTTCTGAACCTGCCAGTTGGTATTTCGATAATGGGAGAACGGTATTTCCGGTTAATGCCCCACCATGCGGATCTTTTTTTGTTGTTTTTAATAGGATGGCACCGGCAGACCTGAACAGAGGTCATGCAGCAGCAAATGAATTAAAAGAGTTCCTGTTACCCGATGAAAATTGGATGGTACATTTTGATAAAGATTTTGGTGGTCCTCAAAAAGATTTACTTTTTGATGAACTGACAAGTTGGAGCCTTCACCCATTAGAATCGGTAAGATATTATTCCGGTACTGCCGTTTATTCAAAAACACTGAATTGGAAAGCACGGGTCGATCCCAAAAAACACATTTATCTTGATCTGGGCAGTGTGGCGAACATTGCAGAAGTTAGTGTAAACAACGTAAATTGCGGCACGGTATGGACACATCCCTGGTGTGTTGATATCACAGGCGCTTTAAAAAAAGGCAATAATCAACTCATGGTAAAAGTCACCAATACATGGGCAAACCGTCTGATGGGTGATCATGAACTGGCTGAAAAAGAACGTATCACCTGGACCACGGCACCATACAGGCTGGGAGGTTCCCCGTTGAAAGAGTCAGGCCTTATGGGCCCTGTTAAAATCTGCATTACTGATAATAATTTGTTTTAAAACCAATAAATGATTAAACCAATGAACCAAAATTCACTTAAAGGTATTATAGTCCCGATGATTACCCCCCTCAATGATGTTGATACGCTCGATATTGATGGACTGGAGAAGTTGATTGAACATATTCTGGCAGGAGGTGTATCGGGCTTATTTATACTGGGTACAACCGGTGAATTTTCAAGCCTTAGCTATAGGCTCAGGTATGAGATAATTGAAAGGGTGTGCAAGATTGTTAATGGAAGGATACCCGTTTTGGTTGGGATCACAGACACTGCCATTGTTGAAAGTATCAATATTGCAGATAAAGCTGCAGCTTCAGGCGCTAATGCTGTAGTCGCAGCCCCTCCCTATTATTTTTCAACCGGCCAGCCAGAACTGGTTGAATATTTCGACAAACTGGTTAATAAGCTGCCTTTACCGCTTTTTCTCTATAATATGCCTACTCATACAAAAATTGTTTTTGAACCACAAACTGTTAAAAAAATTGCAGAAAATAAAAATGTGATTGGTCTTAAGGATAGTTCGGGAAATGCAGTTTATTTCAGTTTGTTGCAACATGCCATGAAAGACAACACTCGATTCTCTTTGTTTGTGGGACCCGAAGAAATAACTGCCGAATTGGTTCTGCTTGGAGCCGATGGCGGAGTAAACGGAGGGGCAAACATGTTTCCGAAACTATATGTTGATCTTTATAACGCAGCAAAGGCAAGAAATTTCACGGAAATCGAAAAACTTCAGGAAAAAGTGCTTCAGATTAGTTCGGGCATTTATACGGTAGGTAAGTTTGGTTCCAGCTATATGAAGGGTCTTAAATGTGCATTGTCTGTTATGGGAATCTGCAATGATTTTATGGCCGAGCCTTTTCACCGTTTTCGCAAAGAAGAACGTGAAAAGATTACCCAATGCCTTAAAATGCTTGATCTTCCCATGCCTAAGTTTTAATTTTTTTCCTGTGAATTGTTTATCTTCACCTGTTATGAATTCAAAAACTACCATCCTCAGCCTCAGCCTTAGCCTTAGCCTCAGCCTCAGCCTCAGCCTTTTCCTATTTATAAACCCAAAACTTCTTGCATGAAACTTCCTGTCACAGACCTGCTGGTATTTCTCATCTACATGTCAGGCATCGTATTATTCGGATGCAGCTTTTTTTTCAGAAACCGCAATTCCGAACAGTTTACTTCAGGTGGCGGTACGTTACCGGCATGGGCTGTGGGGATGTCAATTTTTGCTACGTTTGTCAGCAGTATCAGTTTTCTTGCACTACCCGGAAAAGCATATCAGACCAATTGGAATGCATTTGTATTCAGCTTATCAATTCCTGTGGCAGCTATCCTTGCAGTTAAATTTTTTGTACCGCTCTACCGCAGTATTAATAGTATTTCTGCCTATTCTTATCTTGAAACCCGGTTTGGTGTATGGGCCAGAATTTATGCCTCAATTTGTTATATACTCACCCAGATAATGCGGGCAGGTTCTATCCTGTATCTGCTCGCCCTGCCGTTGAATTCCTTAATCGGATTGAATATTCAGCTTATCATCATCATTACCGGTATATCGGTAATAGCCTACAGCATGCTTGGTGGAATAAAAGCCGTGATATGGACCGATGCCATCCAGGGAATTGTGCTCATCGGCGGTGCGCTTACATGCGCGCTTTTGCTGCTCTTTTCGATGCCCGAAGGCCCGGGACAGATGTTCAGAATTGCTGCCGAAAACAATAAATTCAGCCCTGGCAGTTTTGGAACCACTCTTTCAGAATCAACTTTCTGGGTAGTCCTGGTTTACGGACTATTTATCAACCTTCAGAATTACGGTATTGACCAGAATTACGTGCAGAGGTACATGGTTGCCAGAAGCGAGAAGGAAGCTAAATCTTCGGCGCTTTTCGGCTCGCTGCTTTATATCCCTGTATCGGCGATTTTTTTCTTCATCGGCACAGCTCTTTTTGCATATTATAAAGCTCATCCGGGATTGCTGCCTGATGGATTGACTGAATATGCTGCAGCCGATAAGGTCTTTCCATATTTTATCGTAAACGGTCTGCCCAAGGGAATAACCGGACTGTTAATCGCCTCGGTTTTCGCTGCAGGTATGAGTACCGTTTCTACCAGTGTAAACAGCACCTCCACCATTGTTTTGACCGATTTTTTTAAACGGTTTTCAAAAAAAGAAGTCTCAGAAAAGGCATCCATGAAAGTATTGTACATTTCATCGGTGCTGTTTGGAATTGCCGGTATCGGCATTGCATTGGCCATGATCAGGGTGCAAAGTGCACTCGATGCCTGGTGGACGCTGGCTTCCATATTCAGCGGGGGCATGCTGGGACTCTTTCTTTTGGGTTTCATTGCCCGGAAAGCAACCAGTATCAATGCAGCGATAGGGGTCGCTGTCGGTGTTCTTGTCATCTTTTGGTTAAGCCTTTCACCTGTTTATTTTAATGAAGGCACATGGCTGAAATTCAGAAGCCCTTTTCATTCAAATCTTACCATTGTGATTGGTACTGTGGTGATTTTTTTATCTGGCTTTATCCTTACCAAAATTAATAAGAAGACAGAAGTAAATATTGAATAAATAGTTTAAATCTGTACAGAAAATAATTAACCGCAATTATTCATGCCTTTTAATAAATTGTTGATTATAGCGGTTAACCCCGATTTAGTTACACTTAATTTTGAGGTACGAAAAATTTAGTGTAGCTTAATCGTAGCAATAGATTGAATGAATACGGATGAATAATTCGGGTTAAGATTTAATCCATATTATTTCGTGCATTCGTGGCTGACTTTTAACATTTATTGATTTCATTCAACTCCTGTTACCAATTATTCCCAATTTAATAACAAAAATTACAGGCTTTTTAATGAGTGTTGGGTATTTTTACATATCATTACCTTATACTACCAGATGATACCAGATTATTTTATAAACCTTAAACTCCAAAATTATATGTCTGACAAATGCTACAAAAAAACTAACCAGTTGAAAAGATTCATAAATTCAGGCTTTCTGATTTTGTGTATTCTTTTTGTCAGTTTACTTTCACTGTCAGCCCAAAGCCTTACGGTGAAGGGAACAGTGAAGGATGCAAATACCGGTGAGCCGCTTCCGGGAGTGAATATCATTATCCAGGGTACCCAGACAGGCGTGGTGACTGATTTGGATGGAAATTACCAGATTAAATTAAACAAAGCCGATGATGTTCTGGTGTTTTCTTATTTGGGATATAATACTGAAAATGTTACTCTGGGAGGACGAACAGTCATAGACATGTTGCTGATACCGGATGTTACAGTACTTGATGAGATTGTGGTAACCGGTTATGGCGGAACAGCCAGACGATCGGACTTAACAGGTTCTATCGCAACAATTTCGGGGGAAGAGATGAAGCAGATTCCTACTGCCAATGCCGCAGAAGCCCTGAAGGGACGTATGCCTGGTGTGAATGTGCTTACCACCGATGGGTCTCCCGATGCCGAACTGGTAATTCGAGTGAGGGGTGGTGGTTCTGTTACACAGGATAATTCACCCCTTCTGGTAGTTGATGGTTTTATCGTAAGCAGCATCAGGGATATACCCACTTCTGACATCGCAAATATCTCGGTGCTGAAAGATGCTGCATCAACTGCAATCTACGGCGCACAAGGTGCAAACGGTGTTATACTTGTTACCACCAATAAACCTACAGTCGGCAAGACCAGGGTTTCATACAATGGTTTCCTTCAGTTCAAGAGCCTTCCTGCTGAAAGAAAACTCGAAGTATTATCACCTTATGAATATGTAATGGCGCAATATGAATATGCCAAGCTCAGGTCATTTACTTCAACCACAGATATTGACAATTTCACGAGGTTTTATGGAAATTACCAGGATCTTGAATTGTATAAATACAAAAAAGCCAACGACTGGCAGGATGAAGTATTCGGAAATACCAAACTCTCACAGATGCATAATGTGAGCATAAGCGGTGGTTCGGAAAAAACCAGCCTGAACCTGAGTTTTACAAACAATACTGACCAGGGTTTAATGGTTGGCAACGATTATACCCGAAACGTGATTAATTTTAAACTGAATCATGAGATTGCCAAATCACTTATATTCGAAGCATCTGCCAGGGTTACAAACACGGTTGTTAATGGTGCCGGTACTTCAGGAAGTTCTCAACTGCGTGTAAAGGATCTGATTACCAGCCGGCCTGTAAATGGTGTTGCCGATGAACTGGAGATTGACCTTAGCAACCTTACCAATGAAGACGATTACCAGTCGTTCCTGCTTGGTTTTACAAATCCCCTGAGATTAGCCGAAGATGACTGGAGAAAAAGAACTACCAAATCGTATGTGTTGAATGCAGGATTGGAATGGGCCATATTTGATAACCTGCGTGTAAAAACAGTTGTCTATACCGAAAATAGTTTTGATGAAAGGCTTCGGTTTTATGGTCCCCTGACTTCGAGGTCCAAACAGGAAGGGAGCAACCTCCCCCTGGGTACCATTGATGAAAACCTGAATATAAAGTACAGGTGGATCAACACACTGATGTACACTGTAAAAAACCTTGGGGAACATGAGCTGGATTTTTTACTGGGACAGGAATTGTCCAAATCAACAGGCAAGGAAAGCTACATGCGCTCCGATCTTTTCAGGGTGTCCATTACCCCGGAAGAGATGTTCTCAAATATGCAGTTGGGCTCTCCCAATGGCATTTCTACTGAAGCTGTATTTCCTTTAAATGCCAATTCATTCTTTGGCAGGGTAAACTATCAGTTTAAAAATAAATTGTTGTTGAATGCTACGCTTAGGTCGGATGCATCAAGTATATTTTCAAAAGAAAACAGGGTGGGAATATTTCCTGCAGCCGCATTTGGTTATAAACTATCTGAGGAGAACTTTCTTAAAAGTATAAGTGCAATTAATGAATTAAAAGTCAGGATAAGTTATGGTGAAACCGGAAATAACAGGATAGACCGTACGGCTACACGCTTTTATTTTGGACCGCAAACCAGCAATGGACCTGGCATGGGTACAAATGATTATAACACTTTTTATGCACCTACCGCTTCTACTTTATATAATCCAGATCTGGTTTGGGAAACAACGATCAATCGGAATGCCGGTCTGGACTTTAGTCTTTTCAACTATCGCGTAACCGGTGCATTAGACTTATATTATAATACTACAAAAGACCTGCTTGTCAGAACACCAATTTCTCCAGTGTCAGGTTTTAACAGTCAATGGCAAAATGTCGGAACAACCTCCAATAAAGGGATTGAACTTGACTTAAATGTAAAAATCATTCATCGGAGTGATTTTGAATTATCTGCCAATTTAAATTTTGGTTATAACAAATCGCGTATTGATGACCTGGGAGAGGTGAACGAAGAATTCTACCAATCGAACTGGGCAAGTACCGACCTAAAAGACAGGGACGATTACTACCTTAAAGTGGGTGAGACAATCGGCCTTATCTATGGGTATGTAACTGACGGTTACTATACCGAAGATGATTTTGCCCTTTATGAGGCAGACAAAGATTTATACCACCTAAAAACAGCAACAGAGGGTGTTTATGATGATAAACAGACCTTGGGAGTTACATCAATAAGGCCAGGATATCTTAAACTTAAAAACCTGAACGATGATACTTTAATAAATAGTCTTGACAGACAGGTAATCGGCAGTGTACTGCCAAAATTGATCGGCGGCTTCGGATTTAACCTTTTTTATAAAAATTTCGATGCTTCAGCATTTTTTAATTTTTCAGTAGGCAACGATGTTTATAATTCAGGTAAAATACAGTACAATCAATATTACCGTACCACCTATGGCAATGTTCTAAGCAGCATGAGTATGGACAAAAGGTATACTTATATTGATGTGGATGGTTCATATACCGGGACCCCCGGCGCTGTGGTGACAGACCTTGAACAACTCCGCCAGATGAATGCCGGTAAAGAGATTTGGAGCGGTCCTAACTCATTCGGGCAGGCAACCGCGGTGATCCATTCATGGGCTGTTGAAGACGGTTCTTTCCTTCGCCTGAACCAGTTAACTGTAGGATATACCATACCCAGGAAAATCACTTCAAAGATCGGCATGTCACAGTGCCGGGTATATGCAACCGGGTATAATCTTTGGTTGTGGACCAAATATTCAGGTTATGACCCTGAAGTCAATACCACAAGAAGCGATGGTTATGCGATACTTACCCCGGGACTTGACTATTCATCCTATCCGAAGAGCCGTTCTTTCTCAATTGGCCTAAATGTTAACTTTTAACGAATTAAATCTGAACAGACATGAAAATATTTATAAATATACTAATCATCCTGGCGATGCTGATTGCGGCATCGTGCGAGGATTTTATGAACCCCGAATCACTTTCAACCTTTGACAATGTCTATATTTATTCAAATGTGGATGATGCACGGCTTGGTGTAAACTCCATATATGTGCAGTTCAGCCATGATGGTTTCAGGTCGCGTTTATCGAACAACATGACAGGATGTACCGATATCGAGCACAACGGGGGTACCAGTGACGGCGCCCGTTACCAGATTTGGCGGCTTGATGCGCGTGAGAACAATGGTGACCTCACATATGTTTGGAATATTGCCTACCAGGCCATTCGTGATGCCAATATTGCCATCGAAGGGATCGAAAACAGTGAAGCCTTCAATTCAGGTGATGCAGCAGTTGCCAAAGAAATGCACCATCTTCTTGGTGCAGCATATACACTGCGTGCATACTGGTACAGCATGCTGATCTACTATTTCGGTGATGTACCCTTTATTACAAAGGCTCCAAAGGCTGGTGTTGAGTTTAACCTGCCCAAAGCTGACCGTAATGAAATACTGACTGCTGTAATACAGGATATTATTGATGTGGAGGAAGATATGAAATGGGCTGCAGATGCCCGCTACGGCATTGAAGAGGTAAACCGTGAATATGCCATCGGGATGATTGGCCGGCTTGCTTTACAACGTGGCGGCTGGTACCTGAAGCCTGATATGACCATGGCACGTGAAGATGATTATCTTACTTACTACCAGCTTGCAAATGATTATTGTCAAAAGCTGATTGATCTAAGAGACCGTGAATTGCCAACTGACTTTCGCCAGATTTTTTTAAACCAGTGTACATACCGGTCTTTTGTAGACGATGAGATTCTATTTGAAGTGCCCTTTGCGGTTGGTGAAGGTGATGTAGGATGGAACATTGGGATACGTGTGGATGGGGGATCAACAGCAAAACATAGTTATGGTTCTGGAAGTAACTACATGGCCATGCCGCCGACTTATCTCTATTCTTTTGATAGTGTAGATAACCGGCTTGCAGTCACTTGTGGGTTATACACCATCAATACAGATAATGAGAAAGTACTGGTTTCTACCGGGAACATGAATATTTCGCAGGGAAAATGGAGCCGCCACCTTACCCCAACTCCCCTCGGCTTAACGACTGACAAAGGTACAGGCATCAACTGGCCGATGATGCGATATGCAGATGTGATTCTTATGCTGGCTGAATCTGAAAACGAATTGAACGGACCTACCGATATCGCAAAAAATGCACTTAAGAGGGTACGACAACGTGCTTTCAATAGTGATTACTGGCAAGAAAAGGTAGATGAATATATTGATGCTGTTTCTTTCTCCAAGGAAACTTTCTTCAGGGCTATTGTGAATGAGCGTGCATGGGAATTTGGCGGAGAAATGATCCGCAAGTATGAACTCATCCGCTGGAACATTTATTTTGAAACCATTGATAAAATGATGGCCGATATCAGGAAAATGGCCGATGAAGCCCATGATGGAACGGGAACACTGCCCGATTACCTGTATGTAAAAAATGATGAAAAAGGCGATCTGATCATCTATAACCTCTTTAAAAAAGTGCTTGCTGCCCCTGATGATACCTGGCAAAAGAAATCCTGGCTGGTTAATATGAAAAGCGCTACTACCGGACTTTATCAGGAATGGATAACAAGGGATTATGCAAATTATACCAATCCAATACGATATATTTTTCCAATACCTACTGTTGGCATTGACAATAGCAACGGCGTTCTTAAAAACGATGGTTATGGATTTGGAAACTAACAATTAATGTTAAAAACACTGCATTATGAAAAAAATAAAATTCAATATTACAAGAACACTATTGGCATTGATTGCGGGTTTTCTGATTATCTGTGCCTGTGAAAAGGAAGAAGATTATCCCCGCACCAGGCTTTTCAGCCCTGTGCTGAATGAATCCCTTATTGCTGAGGGGAACACGATTATCGTGAATATGGGGATGATGAAAGGGGCTGTTTCATATACTCTTGAGATCAGCAGGGATACCTTTAAGACCATAGATTATACCATAGATGTGGATACCAATTTCGTTATTCTGGATGAAATAAGTCTGGGTAAAGCGCTTAAATGGAATACTCTATATCAGATAAGAGGGACAGCCCATGCAGAAGATGCACAGTATGACAGTAAAACTGCTCCCCTGGGTGTGATCAGAACAGAAAAATTCCCTTCCAATATGACAGTGCCAACCTCTTTTGACTTACTCGATAGTAAGGTTAAAGTCCGTTGGACAACTGCAGGACAACCTATTACTGAAATAAAAGTATTTTCTTTAGCTGATGAAGATCTGGAAAATCCGCTTTTGGAAGTTGAAGTAGATGATGTAGCAAGGGATTCGGCATTTTTGGTTGTCGGTGGATTAACTTCCTTGACTTCATACTGGATTGCCATATACAGCGGGGAGGATTTAAGAGGTTGGGAAATGTTTACTACCATTGAACCATTTCTGGCAGGTGATAATGTAATTGACCTGACCGGAATCGCTAATACCTCTGTTCTGGCCGATACATTACCTGCCATTCCGGGAGGCAGCATTGTTTTGCTCGAAGGTGGAATGACATATAATATTTTGACATATGGATTCGATAAATCCGTTACTTTTATGAAGGGTTATAGTTTTGCGCCATCACTGCCGACAATAAATTGCAGCAATAATTTCAATGTTGCCGAAGGAAGCATCGTTGATTCGATCATATTTAAAAATATAGCTTTTATAGGCTCTTTTGATGCAAACTATGTTTTCAATATCGATAAAAGCAGTACAATTGGCGAAATAAGGTTCGAAAACTGCGAAATTAAATCCCTCCGGGGAATTATCAGGATGAAAGGCGGTACAGGTACACTTGATAAATTCTCCATCATCAATTCGGTTGTCGAACGCATTAGGGATTATGGAATACTTGCAGTGGATGTGGAAACCTGGAGTACCAGTAATATTCTTCTTGAGAATTCAACCTTCTCTAAATGCCGTAGTTTTATGATTAGCAGGACCAATTCCAACTCACTTACAATTAATAATTGTACCCTATGCGAAGCTCCAAAGGTTGGAACTTATATGTTCAGATGGAGAACTGCCGGTAATGATAATGTAACCAATGGTATTAAAATATACAATACAATATGGGGACATGCCTGGGATGAGGATGTTACCGGAGGGGTTGCAACCACAGGTATCCAGGGTT
>JAFGPL010000125.1 GCA_016936215.1 Bacteroidales bacterium | reverse complement strand
TTGTAAACAAAATCCCGATAATTATCGGTGTCAATACACTACGTTTTTGAAATTTGAGTTTCACAAATAAAGAATGAAACGTACTTACATTCTTCTGTTTTTAGTTCTAATAAGAGGCATTGCCAGAAAAAGCTATTGTAATAATAACCAAGTTTCATCTAATAAGTTAAATTCACAACATTTTTTTATAACTTACCTGCTCAAAATTATAAAAACAATTTTCATTTTATGAATCACCTGAAAAATAAAAAAATTTTTATTATATGTGCAATAAACACCTTGATATTAGGAAGTATTCCCCTGAATGCACAAAACAAAATATACCCAAATGAATTTCCATTGGAAGATGTGAAATTACTTGATGGGCCTTTTAAACATGCCCGTGATCTTAATATTGAAGTTCTTTTAAAATACGACGTTGACCGTTTGTTGGCTCCTTATCGCAAAGAAGCCGGTTTGCCTAAAAAGGCTGAATGTTATCCTAATTGGGCAGGTCTCGATGGTCATGTGGGTGGTCATTACTTGTCGGCTATGGCTATGAACTTTGCTGCAACCAGAAATAAAGAATGTAAAAAACGCATGGAATATATGCTTTCGGAACTCAAAGAATGCCAGGAGGCAAACGCTATAAATAATCCGGAATGGGGAACTGGATATGTTGGAGGGTTCCCAAACAGTGCACAATTATGGTCGGCATTTAAAAAAGACGATTTAAATATTTATAAATCTTCATGGGCGCCTTTCTATAATTTGCATAAAATTTATGCAGGATTGAGAGATGCATGGTTATATTGTGATTATGAAGACGCTAAAGAAATATTTTTGAAATTCTGTGATTGGGGAATTTATATTACATCTGGCCTGACCGATGAACAAATGCAGGAAATGCTTGATGTAGAGCATGGTGGTATGAACGAAGTATATATCGATGCTTATCAAATAACAGGCAATGAAAAATACCTGGAAGCTGCACGAAGGTTCTCACACCGAGCGCTTCTTGATCCTTTGTCAGAAGGAATAGATAACCTTGATAACAAACATGCTAATACCCAGATACCTAAATTTGTTGGATTCGAAAGAATAGCAGAACTCAGTAAAGAGGAAAAATATGATAAATCAGGCCGTTTCTTCTGGGAGACGGTTACGAAAAATCGTTCACTTGCATTTGGAGGGAACAGCAGGAGAGAGCATTTCCCCAGTGAAGCCTCGTGTATTGATTTTGTAAATTTAGTTGATGGACCAGAGTCCTGTAATTCTTATAACATGCTAAAGCTATCCGAAAATCTATTCAGGATGCACCCTTTGGCTAAATACGTGGATTATTATGAGCGGACATTACTTAATCACATCCTTTCAACCCAGCATCCTGAACATGGAGGTTTTGTGTATTTCACCACCGCACGTCCCCGCCATTACAGGGTTTACTCTGCACCAAATATGGCCATGTGGTGCTGCGTGGGTACAGGTATGGAAAATCATAGTAAATACAACCAGTTTATCTACACTCATTCAAAAGATACGTTGTACCTGAACCTTTTTATTGCTTCTGAGCTTAATTGGAAAGAAAAAGGTGTAAAAATAAAACAGGAAACAAATTTTCCCTGTGAGGAGCAAACAAAATTAACATTAACCGAAGGTTCTTCCAGTTTTAACTTAAAGGTAAGGTATCCCGGATGGGTAGATAAAGGTGCTTTGAAGATTATTGTTAATGACAAGGAAATTTCATGTACAAATCAACCCTCATCTTATGTAAGCATAAACAGGAAATGGAAAGAGGGCGATGTAATTCAAATCTTGTTACCAATGCATAATACCATTGAGCAAATGCCGAATGTTCCTGAGT
Organism: Bacteroidales bacterium; assembly: GCA_016936215.1. Taxonomy (GTDB): domain Bacteria; phylum Bacteroidota; class Bacteroidia; order Bacteroidales; family UBA10428; genus JAFGPL01. The sequence continues at coordinate 1,271 of JAFGPL010000125.1, read as the reverse complement.
ATATTGCTTTTATGCATGGGCCTGTTTTGCTTGGAGCAAAAACCGGAACGGAAGATTTAAAAGGCATTATTGCAGATGATGGCAGGTGGTCACAGTATCCCATCGGGAAATTTTTACCTATTGATAAAGCTCCTATTTTAATCGAAGATGACATTCAAAATATAGCTGGTAAATTAGAGCCGGTAAACGACAAACCATTAAACTTCAAACTGAATGTAAAGATGGTTAATCCTATAGATCTTACTTTGGAACCATTTTATCAAATCCATGATTCCCGGTATATAATGTACTGGCTGACTTTAACAAATAGAGAATATAAGGCCTATATAGATTCATTAAAAATTATTGAAAACGAAAAACTTGCCCTGGAGAAACGAACAATTGACTTGATAGCCACTGGTGAGCAGCAACCCGAAACCGACCATGCCATGGAGAAGGAAAATTCGGAAACTGGCAACAATGTAAATGAGTTTTGGCGCGATGCCCGCAATAATGGATATTTCAGTTATGAAATGAGTACAAATTCTGAAACCGGCTTAAGCCTTTTTGTACGTTATTGGGGGGCCGAATGGGGCGGTCGAAAATTCGATATTTTCATCGATGATGAAAAGCTGTTGACTGAGGATAATACAGGCGTATGGAACGTGTCGAAGTTTAAAGATATAATTTATCCCATACCTGATTCTATGGTAAAAGGGAAAAGTCATATACGGGTTAAGTTTCAGGCTCTGCCAGGGAATACTGCCGGTCCTGTTTATATTGTCAGATTATTGAGATCGGAAACTAATAAATGACAATTAATTATTTTGTTTTCAAGTTATTCATTTTGAATTAAGGATTAAAATATTGTATAATTAATAAATTTAAAATCAATCAATTATGAAAAATAAATTACACCTCATTATGTTTATATTCATTTTAGGAATATCTGGTTGCACATCATATCACACTAAAAAGAAAGTGTTTCAACCTACCTTTGAGTCATTGGAAAAAGTAAATCCTGTTCCGGAGTGGTTTAAAGATGCTAAATTTGGCATCTACTTCCATTGGGGGGTATATTCAGTACCGGCTTACGCAAATGAGTGGTATCCGCGTACAATGAATATAAAAGGCTCTGCCGAGAATAAACACCACATTGAGGTATATGGTGAACCTACCGAATGGCCTTACAATAATTTCATTACCGGTGCCAAAGACAAACAAGGAAATTTTGTTCAGTTCGCACCTAAACTCAAATCAGAAGGTGGCAAATTCGACCCTGAAGAATGGGC
>JAFGPL010000124.1 GCA_016936215.1 Bacteroidales bacterium | reverse complement strand
ATTATGCAAAACCTCCAAGTTTATGCAGGTCTGCCCTTGGGTTCAAGACCATCACAGGAATCTTGTATGAATTTGTAATATATTTTTGCTCCCTGAGTCCGAAAAGGGTTTTTTCCCAGCTAATAAAGCGGCTAAGCATAATTATAATGAGGTCGGCCCTTATAAATTTAGAAAATTCAATGGATTCTTCAGTGAAATCTTTTTTGCCCCGTGCATGCACAAGTTCAAAATCTATGTTGTGGCCTTCAAGGTATTTGGTTGCAAACTGAAGGTTATTCCGCACGCGGTAATCTGTTATATTTGGCCTGAACAGGTGTATTTGCGGATGATAAAACTTAGACAGGAAATTAATCCAGCTAAGTTTTTCTTTGTTCTCGCTTCTGAAATCAATAGGTACCACTACTTTTTTTATACTATACCTGATGGGTGGGCTTTGAACAACTATAAAAGGCACATCAGATCCCATCATTACTTTGATTGCACGGCTTCCGAAGTATTTCTGAAGTCCTTTGGGGCCATCGGTTTTCATAATTACCAGCATGGCATTAAGGTTGTGGGCGATGTTTTTAATGGCTTTGGATACTTTGCCCGGCCTTACCAGGATTTTAGGACGTATTTTGTATGTCTGGTAAGTTTCATTGGCCAATGCCGTGAGTTTTTCTGTTATCAATATCTCTGTCTCGAGATTTGGTATGATATGTAACAGTGTGATATCGGTATGCAGCATCTTTGCAAACTGTATCCCATGTTGCAGGGCAAAATCTGACAAAGGTGTGAAATCGAAAGGTACGAGAATGGTTCTGCGTGCTTTGGTCTCCATAATCAGGTGGAATTAATATTTTATATATAGTTAATCGTGTTTATGAAGGAATTCAATTTTTTATAAATTTAGCAATTTTAAAATTTATTACACAATAGTTAACTAAATTAGCGCATCAGGTTTCATTTTTCTAACCATGTATTGATGATTTTTCAAGATTCTCAGGTATGAACACTTTGATACTTACCATTTTTGCAGCCATCGGGTATATTGTGGCTTACAGATTATACGGAAAATTTCTTGCAGGTAAAATATTCCGTTCAGATGATCAAAAAGAGATGCCATCGCATGAATTCAATGATGGGGTGGATTTTGTCCCTGCGAAACCGCATATTGTTTTTGGGCATCATTTCACAACTATCGCAGGACTTGGCCCTATTGTCGGACCGGCAATTGGGATTATCTGGGGCTGGCTACCGGCCTTTTTATGGGTTGTTTTCGGCGCTATATTTATGGGCGCTGTACACGATTTCTCTGTGTTGGTGATCTCGGCGAGGAACAAAGGAAGGACTATAGGAGATTTAACCGGTTCAATCATCAATCCTTCAACACGTATTGCATTTCAGTTTATCATACAATTCCTGTTGCTGATTGTGTTGTCGCTTTTTACCATTATTGTGGCTACCTTGTTTGTAAAATACCCCGAATCGGTTTTCCCGGTCTGGTTTCAGATACCTATTGCTGTATGGCTGGGCTGGCAGATTAGAAAAGGAAAGAATGACTTTATTTACAGTGTAATCGCGGTACTATTACTTTATATCTCTATTGTAATCGGGGTTAAAATCCCCATAAGGATTTTTCCTCTCCTCGGCTCGGAGGTAATCACCTGGAGCTTTATTATTTTCATCTATGCATTTTTTGCATCTACGGTGCCGGTGCACAAGCTTTTGCAACCCCGTGACTATATCAATTCGCACCAATTGATTATTGCTATTGTTTTGCTGGTTGTTGGTATAACTGTTGTACACCCGGTAATTAACGTACCGGCACTAAATCCTGCAGCCACCCGCGAAGGAACCGATATTCCGGGCCTTATGCCTTTGCTTTTTATCACCATTGCCTGCGGTGCAATATCCGGGTTTCATTCGCTTGCAAGCTCGGGTACTACAGTAAAACAGATAGACAGGGAAAAGGACATGCTCCCTGTTGGTTATGGTGCCATGCTGCTCGAAAGTTTCCTGGCAGTGGTGGTAATTATGATAGTGGCCGGTGGACTGGGCATGGGGTTGAAAACTTCATCGGGCATCCTTTATGGGCTCGATGCCTATAATTATCAATATTCCTCCTGGTCGGGCATTAATGCAGGTATCGGGAATAAAATAAGCGCATTTGTTACCGGCGCTGCAAACCTGCTTTCGCAGATCGGTATCCCTGAGAAATTTGCGGCTTCGCTTATCGCCGTGTTCATTGTAAGCTTTGCCAATACTACCCTCGATTCATCTACCCGCATACAACGGTTTTCGATGCAGGAGATTTTCACGCGCAAAGACGGAAAAACCAATATGGTTACAGAAAACAGGTACATCGCTACCTTTCTGGTGGTGCTTCCTGCTGTATTGCTAACATTAAATGAACTGTTGTCAAAAGGGGGGCTTGAACTATGGCGTTTGTTCGGCGCCCTTAACCAGTTGCTGGCTGCGCTTGGGCTGGGCATCGTGAGCGTATATCTTTTTCACAAAAAGAAAAATTACATGGTGGCTTTTATCCCCATGCTTTTTGTATTGATGTTTACCGTGTGGGCAATGATTGATAACGTGTTTGAGTTTTATTCGGGCAATAAGCCCATTTTGCTGGCGTTGGCAGTTTTGGTGCTTGTGTTTACCATATGGATGCTTATCGGCGGCATTTTATCTTTGTTTGATAAATCAAAAAACAAAGCCTGAGCATTTTATTTTAGAGGGTAATATCAAAACAGGTAAAACTTTTTTTATTACCGTTGGTGGACGTTACATTTTCCACCACCGCATGTGGTGGTCCCTGATGGCACCAGGCAAGAAAATTTTCCATGTTTGTTTCACTACCTTCTGCTTCGATGTAAACCGAACCGTCGTATAGGTTGCGCACAAATCCTGTAATTCCGAGGCTTTCTGCAACCTGTCTTGCTGTGTACCTGAAGCCAACGCCTTGCACCATGCCGGTTATTACAATATCTTTATGCACCATGAAACAACAATTTTTTAACTAATTTTCAACGATAAAATTAGGGAATAATGAATCCAATAATGCTTAAAGTGGCTGATATTTTTTTTATTGTGCTGCACACATCCATCATTTTTTTCAATCTGTTTGGATGGATACCCCGGAAGACCAGGAAGGCGAACCTAATATTGTTGTTGTTGACCGGGGCATCCTGGTTTTTGCTCGGGTTGTTTTACGGCATCGGTTATTGCCCGCTTACCGAATGGCATTTCGGGGTGCTTGAAAGCCTGGGAAAGGTAAACCTGCCGACTTCTTACATTAAATACCTCACCGACAGGTTCTTCGGTACAGATGTTAATGCCACACTGGTGGATATTTTTACAATGGCCGGCTATCTGGCAGCACTTGTTGCTTCTGTTATTTTTAATATTAAAAGTTTACGGAAAAGAAAGTAACAGGCTCAAACTTTTTAGTCGAAAGTGTGTTTAAATTAAGTGACAAAATGAAGTAACCAATAAAAATTATTTATGATGGGAAAAATTTTTTTAATTTTCATAATAGGATTGATGCCAGTTATGATTCAGGCACAAAAAACCGATGGTTTTTATTCGCTGAAAGCCAAGACTATAGATGGTAAGGATTTTGATTTCTCTTCACTGAAAGGGAAGAAAGTACTGGTTGTAAATACAGCCTCGAAATGCGGGCATACGCCGCAGTATGCAAAACTTGAAGAATTGCACAAACAATATGGCGGCGACAGTTTTGTCATACTGGGTTTTCCCGCCAATAATTTTCTCGGACAGGAGCCTGGTACCGACGAGGAGATTGCCTCTTTCTGTAAACTCAATTACGGGGTTACCTTTCAGATGATGTCTAAAATCTCTGTAAAAGGAAACGATATGCACCCGGTTTACAAATGGCTTACTTCAAAAGAAAGAAACGGGGTAATGGACTCGGATGTTAAATGGAATTTTCAGAAATACCTGATTAATGAGAAAGGAAAGCTGGAGGAGGTTATTCCGCCGAAAGAAGACCCGATGTCGGAGAGGATCATAGCCTGGTTGAAAAAATAGTTGTTCTTTCGTTAAGGAGCGAACTGTTATTTCCTTAAATCCATGCGGCCTGTTTATTACTTTTTCAACTGCAGGTTAAAAACTTTTCACGGGAACATTCTTTTTTATATCTTGCGGGCTGTTATAAATCAGGTAAAGAGAGATGAGAAGATTTGTTTTTTTAACCATTGTGTTATCAGGTTTGTTTTTCCAGGTTGTTGCATGTATCCGGTTTACGCCTGCCGATACGATCATCAGTGAGACATGGGAACTGGACACGCTCGTAAATATTGGTGGTCATCAGGTCACGGTACTTGGAAATCCACAGGTTGTATGCACCGATTTTGGCAGGGCAGTTAGTTTTGACGGAAACGGCGATATGCTTTTAATTGATGCCAATCCTCTTGGCACAGCAAAAGAATTCACAGTTGAACTCATATTTAAACCGAATGCATGTTTTCCGATCAATACCGATCCTCGGTACATGCACATTCAGGACCCGGATGACCCGGAAGCAAAACGGGTGATGATGGAGATACGCGTAAATTCAAGGAACCAATGGTACCTCGATGGTTTTATGAAAACAGATCAAGCAAACCTGACACTCATTGACTCTAACCGGGTCCATCCCACAGGGGAATGGATGCATGCTGCCATTACATACAAAGACAATGTATTGAAAACTTATGTAAACGGTGTGCAGGAGCTTAGCGGCACAGTTGCTTATACATCTGAAATTGTTGCTCCTTCTGCAAAAACTTCACTGGGTGCACGTATGAACATGAAGAACTGGTACAACGGTTATATGAAGCGGTTCAGGGTGACGCAAAAGGCATTGTCCCCTCAGGAATTTATGACAATTCAGCCAACAGCAGTAAGAGAAAATGATGCTGATGCCCCTGAAATTTCTATTTTCCCGGCCATAGCCGATGATTATGTCAATTTAGACTACGGAGATGCCGAAAAAATTACACAGATCAGTTTGGTGAATATTTATGGACAGGTAGTTAATGCAGGTATTTCACAACTTCAGGGCAATAACAGGGTGGAAATTAATACTACCGGTCTGATGCCGGGAATATATTTTGTTGTAATAGAAGCAGATAATACCACTACCACATTACGGTTTGTTGTAAAACATTAATTTAGTGTCAGCTCACATATTAAATCCGGCTGTAGTTACTTTATGATGGTAATGTTGATAATTTCTTTGCCCACAACAATCAGGTAAGTTCCCATGGGCAGGGGATTTCCGTTGCCGTCTTTGCCATCCCAGTAGCCAGGGGCCTCAAAACGGTGACGTACCATGCCGTTTCTGTCATAAATTATTGCTTCGCCTTCGTAGGGTATATAATAATCATCGTCTCTTCCGTCGGTATTAGGAGAAAATACAGGCCGGTCTGTAAGGCAGTCCTTTCTTATGGAAATAATTTTCTGATAGGAGGTCAGACATCCGTCAGCATCTTCAATGGTAAGGATATAATCCCCTTCCCGCAGCATAGAAGGTTCTGTGGTAATTTGTCCGTTAATTTTATTTTTAAAATAATAATTGTAGGGCAGCAACCCTTCTTTTATTTCAAGTTTTTTCAGGTTAAGGCTTCCGGGGGTATAGCAATCGGCATCTGTCACATCATATTCTAATTGTTTAATCTCTATGGTTTTCAACTCAACATTAATGGTGTCGTTTTGCTTGCAACCATATTCATTTTCGGCAATAAAAGAATATTTATCTGGTTCGGTTACAGTAATACTCCTGCTGTTATCACCTGTTGACCAACTAAAGGATACATTATCAGTTGCATAGGGGGTGAGTGTAATCTCTGTACCCGGGCAGATACGCCGGCTTCTTTCAACTGCGAATGCCGGTTTGGGCAGGATTGATATTGTATCTTCATAATTATCAAGGCAGTAAAAACTGTTATATTGAACTATATAGTCGCCGGGTTCCTGGTCTCCGGGCATTATTTTACCTGAATACCTGTCAATAGCAAGCCCGTTGGGCGAAGTATATTCAATACTTTCTGTTTCTTCAGAGAAAAATGGCCATATAGGTTCAGCATCGTTTTCACAAACCTGTTTTTTTTCATAAATGACTGTGGCAGGCGAAACGGTCATATTTACAATATGAAGTGTGTCGCCCTTCATTTTTGTTTCAAGGTCAGTTGTTCTTAACCAACAGTTTCGGTTGCTTTTTAAAAAAACCAGAGACAAGTCAGAAAGCTCTGAGATACCATATTTTGATAAACTGTCTTTTGACACCGGGGCTACATTGGTGCCTTCAACAAACCTTACCTGGAGCGCGTCATTTACTTGAATGTCAGGGTTTTTGAATTTTACCCGGTAATAATCCCCCAGGTCGGGTTCTGTCCATAAAGAATCATTACTTAATATTTCAGAATGAAACACAACAAAGTAGTAATTTCCGGTACCATCAAGGGTGTCGCCGGAGGTGTCCTGCCCTGAAGCTGTAAAAGCCACAGGTGTAAGGAGTAGGGCGATCATATACCGGAAATGGTTAAACATGGTTATTTTTCAAAATTATGCAAAGTTACCGGACAGTTTTATTGATAAATAACCCTGCCCGGCAACTTTGCAATTATTTATTTTATATCAAACATTTTTATCATCTTTTTTCAACTATAAATCTTCCTTTGTTCAGGAACTGATCGGAAACCAGGATACAAATATACTGGCCATTGCTGAGTTTAGCAACATTGTAATGCAATGTATTGCTTAGTGTTTCGGCAGCCGGTATAATATATTTATCTATCGTGCGGCCATACATGTCTATCATGGACACTGTGCATTCTTTACCTTGAATTTCTTCAGGCAAAGCAATATTTATTATGTTATCTGCAGGATTTGGAAATACCTCCAGAATATCGGAATAATGCGATTCATCAACATGCATGATCAGTGTGTCACCAACAGGATTGAATGTTTTACAGATCGAATCGGTACAATTGTCAGATGTTTTAATGATGAGGCAAACATTAAACAGTGGATCCCCGGGGTACCATGTAAACATATGATCGGGATTCTGAAGTGTTGAGGTGTCGCCGTCGCCAAAACTCCAGTACCAGTCTACTGTATTCCAGCTCGAACGGTCAAGGAATTTTACACAATAGCAGCCGGCACATTTGGGACATGGGATAATTTCGTCGCTAATGGCGAAGTCTGCCTCGCAGGCTCCGGGTATGGTATCACCAACAGTAACTGTTTTGCAGATAACATCGTAACACCATCCTTCACATTTTATGGTAAGGCATACATTGTAAGTGCCGGCATATTTGTATTCATGAATGATGTTTTGTTCTTCAGAGGAAGTGCCATCGCCAAAATCCCAGCTCCACCCGAGTATCCCGCCTGTACTCGAGTCGGTAAATTGTATATAATAATAGGGGGTAATGCAATTGGTTGATTTTTTATAGCAATCCTGGTTGGGAAATACTTCCTGCCAGCCAAAATTGGCTTTGCAGCAGGTTATGGTTGTATCACCCATTACGAGGGTATCTGTTTTCCGGTCGGTACAACCAGATTTGGTTTCAATCGAGAGACTTACCGGGTATACGCCGTCGTTTTTGTAAAAATGGACAGGGTCCTGCAGAGTGGAGGTATCACCATCACCAAATTCCCAATACCAGTTAACCACTTCAGGATAAGAAAGGTCTGTGAATTTATATCCTCCGTAACAACGCGATTGCGAATCACCGCATCTCAGCGGTGACCATGTGAAATCGGCTTTACATTCGGGAAACCAAATAAATACCGTGTCGCAATAGGTATCGGAACAGCCATAGATGGTATGAATGGTGAGGCATACATTGTACACACCGGGTGTTTTATAAAAATGTACCGGGTTTTGGACTGTTGAAGTGTCCCCATCGCCAAAATCCCAGAACCACTGATTGACCTTCCCTGTTGATTTATCAAGAAAAGCAACATGGTTGGTGATACAATCTGCAATATCATTTTCATAACAATCGGGGTAAATCACCTCGAAATCAGCTTTGCACTCATCGGGTACACCAACAAGTACTGTATCACAATATGTACTTGTGCAGCCGCCTTCACATTCAATATCCAGGCATACCTCATAAATACCGGCATTTTCATATTGGTGTACAGGGTCTTTTTCTTTGCTGGTATTCCCATCCCCAAAATCCCATAACCGGCTTGTAACCTTACCGGCCGAAGAATCCCTAAAGGCAACAGTATTGATGCACTTCCCATCAAGGCATTTCGGGTATTCGTAGGTATAAAATGCCCGACATTCCTGTGGAGCGGGGTACACTGTGAAACTAATGGTATCCATCAGGTCGAACAAAAGAAAATAATTGTCAGGCGACAGATTTCCCAGTTCTATGGTATCTGCTGAGTGGCAGATATAGGTGAGCATTCCCTGCCAGTATGTGGCATCAGCAAAAATAAAGTTGTTGTACCTGTAAATTTTGTAACCCTTTAAACCACAACCTCCTGAACTATGTGTGGTATAAGCAACAAGCAATACTTCATCATTGGAATACGGTATTTCAGGAATTATTTCAAGGGAGTCAACATGGTAATTATTAAGTACCGGGGGAACCTTGAAATCCTGTGTCCAGGCATTCTGACAGGTCAAAAACATAAAAACTGCAGCAATAAATGCGCAAGCGGATAAAATAACTTTCTTTTTCATAATTGTTGGTTTTGTTTTACAAAAGTGGTTTTCTGTACTACAAACCAACATGCATAAAGTAACCCCTTTTATGTGTTTTTTTTCACAACCCATAGCTACATACTATTTCGAGCGATGTAACATTAACCAGGCTTTTTCGCGCAGGTGTATTATAATTTATTACTGCATCGAATTGCCCTTTCCATAAATCCAGGTCTTCTATGCCGAGCCAGAAGGCAGCTCCCAGTTTGTGCCTCAGGCTGCACCCGCCTGTAAAACCGGCAATAATAAACTCAAGGGAGTAATCGGCATTATAGTTTATATAGCTTGGAAACCTGAAAAGCATTGAAGGCCTTATGAATGAGCGATTACCAAGTTTAAACCGGTGCATGGCCGTAATATTGAAATGCCTTCGCAGCAGGCTTATTTCCTGGTATGGTTGCAGGCGCCCGTTGAAGATCTGGTTGACCGAGATTCCCAGGTTTGTTTTTTCGTTATATAACCAGATACCGCTGTTTGCATCGGGCACAAACTCCGATTTATCGCCTGTGGAAGGGGTGCCCTTTACCGACATGTTTAGCCCACCGAGATCAACACCGCCCGATAACCAGTAATCCCTGAAAACATTAAAATGAAATGCATAGCAGGCATAGGCTCGTGTTCTTGAAATATACCTTCCCTCCTGGTCGTTATCGAACCTTACACCTGCCACGTTAAAGGCCCTGCGCTTCTCATCCGCATGGTTGATACGTATAAAGGCCCCGGCGTAATTTGTTGAAATACTGCTGAAATTGCCCAGATGGTTTTTGCTCCCCAGCAGGGTTTCTATTTTTGAACTTTTACCAATGCTTGCAGGATTGATAAAAGGATAATGTCTCATGTACTGACTGAACTGTACCGGATAATATGCATATTGTGACTGACCGCATACTCTGCCAAAGATCATCAGGCCTAAGAGAGCATACAGGGCAAATAACATGGTATGGTTTTGGCGGGTATACAACTGTTATTGTTCCGATTCTTTGACAAAATAAGCACTTTTACATAAAAAAAAATAAAAAAAAAATATTCAGGTGGTTACTTTTTATAAGTTTGACTGTAGTAACCATAAAACGCCCGTATTTAAAATGGCCACAGGAGACAAAGAAATACTTGAAAGCATACGAAATGGTGAAAACACCAGGATTTTGCAGCATTTGTATGACAGCATCCTGCCCAAAATAAAGAAGTATGTTTGTAAAAACTCGGGATCAGAAGACGATGCTTTCGATGTTTTTCAGGATGGTGTGATGATCTTTTACAAGTATGTAATGAGTGGCAAATACAACGAAAATTATGATATCTCGGGGTTTTTATATACTGTCTGCAAAAACCTTTGGATTAACAAAGCAAGGCATAACAGCCGTATATCACGAATGGACAGGGAAATTGAAACAACAGCGACGGCTGGGAATATTCTTGATGAATTGATGAAGAAAGAACGTGAAACCGAAGTCAGGCAGTTTCTTTCTAAACTTGGTGAAAAATGCAGGGAATTGCTGCAACTAGTTTTTTATTATAAACTTACAACCAGTGAGATATGCAGTAAAATGGGGTTTGCCAACGAAGACACCCTAAAGACAAAAAAATATAAATGTAAACAACGCCTGCTTCAGATAATGAACAATTCGAGGAATTAAGGTAATTATGAAAAGAATTGAAAAATATGAATTGATTGAGCGCTATCTTCTGGGAACCTGCAGCGATGAGGAAAAGGCTGCAGTGGAACAGAAAATACAAGCAGAACCTGAATTTGCCGGTGAGCTTGAACAGCACCGCCAGCTTCAGAATATTATTATAGACCACACGTTGGTTGAAATTAAAGATAACCTGAAGGATATCAGGAACCGTCACCTGCAAAAGATAAGAAAAGCAAGACTATTCAGGGGAATGGCCATAGTGGGTTTTTGTCTCTCTATACTATCAATATTCCTTATTATGCACAATAAAAGGGATATTGCAGTTAGGCCTGCTTCAGAAGCTTACAAAGCTTCTGAAGCTTTTTTAGATTCAACATCAAAAAAACATGTACAGGAAAGCATAATACTGAATACTGAAGAGAAGGCCGAACCACAGAGGGATGTTCCTGTGAAAATAGTTACACAGGATAATATTCCAAAGGTTTCCGGGAATACTGAGCAACCCGGAGAGCCTTTTAACGACACTAAAATCCAGCCGGTTTTAACGTTAGTAACACCTGTTGCCAACGATGCCAGTATTGATAACCCTGTGAACCTCCCGGCATCTGGTGATATACCTGATAAAGCGACAACATGTAATATAAAAGCTGCTTATATTGTTGAACCAAGTTGCAACAATGCCCCTACAGGGATTGTACGTGTGGAAGAGAATTCAATAACCGGAGGCACTGCGCCTTACGAGGTTTCTCTAAATGGAATCTTCAGTGGGTCAATGGAATTTGTAAACCTGCGTGCAGGAAATTATATGATAGAAATTAGCGACGCAGCAGGGTGCACCCTAATTATCCCCAGCGTGGTTGTTGAAGATATAGAGTGTTTCACCAAAGATACAAAATTCTCACCTGTACATGAGGTATGGGAAATGCCCCTTGAACATGGAAAACAAGGTACAATTATAATATATAATAAAGAAGGCCTGGTGGTTTACCGGTTGAAGTTTAACGGCCTTAACCCTGAAACCTGGAACGGGAATGATGCAAAGAACGAGGCTTTGCCCCGCGGAGTTTATCCGTTTGTAGTTAAATATGATGACAGTAAGGTTTTTCAGGGTACTGTGACCATTGTCAGATAATACAAAATTTAAGTGAAATGCAGATCGTACAGAATGATACTAAGAATCAGTTGACTTTCAGGAATATTCCCGATAACGCGGTTATCGAAATATATAATATTGACGGAAAGATTATGAAAAGGCTATCATCAGCCGGACGGGAGATAAATCTTGACATAACCTTTCTCAAAAGAGGGCTGTATATGATAAGGTCTTACAGCAGTGATTACTATCTTTCAGAATTATTGGTAAAGGAGTAAGACCATTCTGCCATCAGTCATACAAGCGCGGGTACTTGCCGGGATTTATACCGTGCATCATATCATAAACGGTATCAAATACATTTTCGGCATTCGGGTTTGAGAAATAATCCCCGTCGCTCGAATAGGCAGGGCGGTGTTCCATGGCCGAAAGGGTAAGGGGCGGTGAATCGAGGTATTGGTATGCCCCCTGTTCTTCAATCACTTTTTGCATCATGAAAGCTGTTGCGCCGCCCGGCACATCTTCGTCGAAAAAGAGTACCCGGTTGGTTTTTTTTACCGATTCAAGAATAATTTCATGGATATCGAAGGGAAGCAGCGTTTGAACATCTATAAGCTCCACACTGATATTGAATTCTTTAAGCTGTTTAACGGCATCATGGGCAATCCGCACACACGAACCGTAAGTTACAAGGGTAAGGTCGGTGCCATACTCAAGTATTTCGGGTATCCCAAGGGGTACCCTGAATTCGCCGATGTTGTCAGGCCTTTTTTCTTTCAACCTGTAGGCATTCAATGGTTCAATAACCAGTGCCGGGTCCTGGCCTTCGAGCAGTGTATTGTAAAAACCGGCTGCCTGTGTGAGGTTGCGTGGCACACATACATACACACCGCGTATAGAGTTGATAACCATGCTTAACGGGGAACCTGAATGCCATACTCCCTCGAGCCTGTGCCCCCGTGTACTGATAATAAGGGGTACCGATTGTCCACCGGCAGTCCGCCAGTGGGTGGTAGCCAGATCATCGCTGATGGTTTGAAGGGCATACAAAAGGTAATCAAAGTATTGTATTTCGGCAATAGGCCTGAACCCTCTTAAAGCGAGTCCTATTCCTTCTCCTGCTATAGATGTTTCTCTGATACCGGTGTCGAAAATACGCTGCGGGCCGTATTTTTCCTGTAAGCCTTCATATGTTTGATTTACACCGCCTATTTTACCTATATCTTCACCGAATGCAACCAACAACGGGTATTTGCCAAAGAGATAATCAAAGTTATCCCTGATAATCTCGCGGCCGGTAACCTCGGCCGAACTTTCAGAATATACCGGTTTGATTTCATCAACCATTATGGCAGAGTGTTGGTTTTCGAGGTACAGGTGTGCACTGTAATGCTCATAATTTTTAATAAACTGTTTGTTCATCCAGCTTTCCATCTGCCTGGTGATATTTTTTCTTTGCTCACAGTCAATACAAATATACCTGAGCAGTTTTCGCGCAGCAATAATGTTGTCTTTTCTTAATGGTGTTTCTATATTTCTGAGGTTCCTGGATATCAGTTCAATTTTGTCAAGGTTTTCTTTTTTGCAAACACACGATTTTGTGCCGATAATACCGAGTAACTCTTTTCTGGCAGCTTTTATCGGTCTTTGAAAATTATCCCAGGCTTTTTCTTTTGCTATACGTACTTCTTCCACAGCCTGTTTTTCAACCTGTTCGAGGATGGTTTTTTCTGCAATCCCTGTTTCAATGATCCATTCACGCATTTTTTTAATGCTGTCATACTCCTCTTCCCATTTCAGGCGGTCTGCATTTTTATATCTTTCATGCGAACCCGAGGTTGAATGGCCAAGCGGTTGGGTAAGCCCTTCAACATGAAACAATACAGGGACATGTTCGTTTCTGCATCGTTCAATTCCCGATTTAAAAGTCTCGCAAAGACTGGTATAATCCCATCCTTTAACATTCATTATGATAATACCGTTCGTATTAGGTTCTTTTTCAAAACCCTTCAGGGCTTTGGAAATGCTGTCTTTTACCGTTTGCATGTTTCTCGGCACCGAAATGCCATATCCGTCGTCCCATACAGCAATTGCCATAGGTACCTGTAACACTGCCGCAGCATTAAGGGTTTCAAAAAAATGACCTTCAGAGGTGCTTGCATCACCAATGGAACCAAAAGCCACTTCATTTCCTTTATCGGTAAGCCGGGTATATCCATGCAGGTTTTTATTCTCCCTGAATAGTTTGGAAGCAAGCGCCAGTCCCAGTAACCTTGGCATGTGGCCAGCAGTTGGTGATATATCTGATGAAGAATTTTTTTGTTTTGCAAGGTTTTTCCAGTTGCCTTCAGCATCAAGGCTTCTTGTTGAAAAATGATTGTTGAAATTACGTCCCCCGTTACCCGGGTTCTGGTTAACATCGGTATTGCCATATAGCTGGGCAAAGAACTCTTCGGGGGTGAGCAACCCTGCTGCCATCATAAAAGTTTGGTCGCGGTAATACCCTGAACGCCAGTCGCCTGGTTTGAAATTTTTTGCATAGGCTATTTGTGTCACCTCTTTTCCATCGCCAAATATGCCGAATTTTGCCTTGCCTGTCAGCACTTCTTTTCTGCCGAGAATACTGAGTTGCCTGCTAATATTGGCCAACAGGTAATCATTCAATACTTCCCCGGTGTATTCATTTATTTCAGATTTGTTTTTTATTAAAGTGTCTCTTTCAATCATTTTATTAACGGTAATATTTCTGATATTTAAACGCATCAACAAATTTAATCTTAAAGTGTTTGATGGTATGAATGAAAAAGTAAAATATCCTTTTAAACCCGGAAAAATAAATGATTTAAATAATTAACTATTTAAAAAAGAGCAGGTAAATACCTCTGGAAATAGGGAATAATACAGCATAATTGCTGAAGCGAATGGCAGATAAATACAGTGAAAGCTTCAGGATTATTTATTAAATTTGACGGGAGAATTCAGGATGAAGTCTCATGCATGATGTATTTGTTTCAGTTTGGCATTTCTATCATACCGGCAGAATTATGGTGAATAAAACAAGACAATATAAAAAACGGGGAATCCTTAAGTTCTTTCTGTTTGTTTTGATTCTTATCCTGCAGCCGGCTATGAACGGTTTTGCCCAGAAAAGCATCCTGAGGTTCAGACATTATACTGCCAACGAAGGCCTTTCGCAGAATATGGTAGACTGCATCCTCAAGGATTCCAAAGGTTTTATCTGGATTGGTACCTGGAATGGCCTGAACAGGTTTGACGGGTATAACTTCACCTATTTTAAACAAAATCAGAACGATAAAAACAGTGTTTCAAATAATTTTATTTATGCCCTGGCAGAAGACAGGTTTGGCAATATCTGGGTAGGGACATCCTCAGGGTTGAATGTATATCTTTACGATGAAAACAGGTTTATTGCCTATTATCACAACAATTCAGACAGTCAGACAATTTCCTCTGACCGGATTAATGCAATAATTGAAGATTCAAATGGGGAGATATGGCTTGGTACCAGTAACGGCGCAGACAAGCTGACCATTTTGGACAAATCGGGCACCATTGGCACAATAAGGCATTTTCGGTATGACGAAGATCAGCTAAACACACTTGCAGGAAAAAATGTTTTAAGTATTTATGAAGATGGCGATGGTGACATCTGGTTTGGTACCGATAATGGATTGACAAGGTATATAAGGGGACAGGAAAGATTTATAACCTACAGGGATAGTTCAACCGATCCGTTCAGCCTTTCTGAAAATACCGTGCATGCAGTATTTAAAGATAAAGAGGGATACGTGTGGGTTGGTACCAATTACGGTTTGTCGCGCCTTGATCTGTCAACCGGGCGGTTTGTCTCTTATATCCACAATTCTGATAATCCCCGTTCGCTGGTGCATAATGCCGTATACAGCATTGCAGAAGACCTTAAAGAAAACCTGATTATCGGTACACTTGGCGGATTGGGGTTTTACAACAGGGTTACCGATGATTTTACCAATTACAAACAACAACTTACCTCAAGCTACGGGTTGAACAACGATTTTATAAATTGTATTTATCCCGACAGGGCAGGTAATGTCTGGATTGGCACAGAGAGGGGCGGCATAAACCTTTACAGTATTTATCAGAAGAATTTTGAATTTCTGGAGCATGAACCCGGAAACAATAACAGTCTGAGCCATAAAACTGTTAATTCTGTATGGGAAGATGAAGAAAACATTTGGATCGGTACTGCCGGGGGTGGATTGAATAAATACAACAAAAAAGATGATAAATTCAATCGCTACAGGGTAGTTGCCGGTAACCCGAACTCGCTGGCCAGTGATTTTATCACCTCTATCTTTCGCGACAACATGGGTAATCTCTGGATTGGCTCATGGGGAGGCGGATTGCACAGGCTAACCCCCCGTAATACTAACAAAGGTATTTTTGAACATTTCAGACAATCTGCTGATGCCCATAGCCTTATAAACGATTATGTATCAACTATTATTCAGGATAAATGGGGCAATTTATGGGTGGGCACATTAGGCGGCCTTGACAGATACGATTACGAAACCGGTATTTTCGAACATGTGTCCAAAGCAATCAATGGTAAAACCGTAAACCAGGTCGGGTGTCTGCAGTTCGACGGTGATGGCAACCTGTGGGCAGGTACCATTCAGGGATTGTTTAAAATTATGCCGGTACAGGGGGAGCAGGTTGACCCCGGAAAATGCAAATTGAAATATTTTGTCAATCAGCCAGGAGAAAGCAGCAGCCTCAGTGGCAATTACGTTATTTCAATCTGTCTTGACAGTGACAGTAACCTTTGGTTTGGTACCTATGGCAACGGGTTAAACAAATTGATAAAAGACCCGTTTACCGGTGAAGAATATTTTGTCAATTTCAACGAATCACATGGCCTGGCCGACAACATTGTTTACGGTATACTTGAAGACAATTACGGCAGGCTTTGGCTCAGTACAGATAACGGGCTGTCGCGTTTTAATCCGAAAACCGGTACCTTCAGGAACTATTACACTTCAGACGGACTTCAGAGCAACCAGTTTTACTGGTCGGCACACCATAAAAACAAAGACGGCAAACTGTTTTTCGGTAGTATGAACGGACTTAATGCCTTTTATCCTAATAAGATAAACGAGTCCAAGTCTTTTCCGAATACCATCATTACCGATCTTAAAATCTATAACGAAACCGTGGATGTAGGCAGGGAATACAATGGCCGTAAAGTGTTGAGCAAATGTATTACCAGTACACATGAGATCGTTCTTTCATATAAATTGCGCGAATTCTCATTCGAATTTTCTGCGCTTGATTTTGACCAGCCCGAAAAGGTGCGGTATGCCTATAAAATGGTAAATTTTGATGAGCACTGGACAGAGGTGCCTGCCAACAGGCGTTTTGCGACCTATACCAACCTTAAAGGGGGCGATTATACTTTTATGGTGAAAGCCATCAATAAAGACGGGCTCTCCGATGAACTGCCCTACAGGCTTGCTATCAGAATTATACCCCCGTTTTGGGAAACATGGTGGTTCAGGATTATTGCTGTTATGACACTTGTTTTTATGGTTCTCGGGTATGTAAGGTACAGGATTTATGCCTTGCGTGCGCAGAAAAAGAAACTTGAACAGCAGGTAAAAGAAAGAACTGCCAAAATTGAGGAGCAAAAGGAAGAACTCATGTCCCAGGCCGAACACCTCCTCGAAACGAATAATCAGTTGGAGCAGCGGCAGGAGCTAATAGAAGGCCAGAAAAGACAACTTGAGAAACAAAACAGGGAGATTCTTGAGCAGCGGGACAGGTTGGTGGAACTGAACAAAAAGGTGCAGCAGATAAACCAGCAACAGTTGAAATTTTTTACCCATATCTCGCACGAGTTCCGTACCCCGCTTACCTTAATCTCTACCCCGCTCGAACAGATTATTCATGACATGAAAGACAATAATACCTTAAAAGGCAAATTGTTGTCGGTGCTAAAGAATACCCAGCGGTTGCTTCACCTTATCAATCAATTAATGGAGATAAGAAAAGTTGAGACCGGCAAGATCGAACTCAGGACTATGAAAAGGGACATTGTAAAATTTGTGAAGAACATTTCCCAATCATTTGTTTCACTTGCAAACCAGAGAGGTATTGATTTTACGGTCTCATCAGAAATGAAATCAGCCGAGATGTATTTTGATACCGATAAAGTTGAAAATATCATCTATAACATATTGTCAAATGCTTTCAAATATACCCCTGAAAAAGGATCAATAGAATTGTATATGTCGCTTTCAGATGGTAATATAACTGGTAATGAGGCATTTTCGGTTGTTGACAAGCATCATTACAAAAACCTGGAAATTAATAAATATGTTGAGATTACGATTGCCGATAATGGTGCGGGAATCGAACCGGGGCATATAAAAGATATTTTCAGGCGGTTTTACAGGGTTAGTTCACAGTTAAATTATAACATTAAAGGTACCGGTATCGGGCTATTTCTTGTAAAAGAGATGGTTAAAGCACATAAAGGGTTGTTGTATGTTAAAAGTACCCCCGGAAAGGGTTCTGCGTTTAGTGTATTTATTCCTGTTGACAATAATTATCTTTCACCACAGGAAATTATTAACGGTACCGATACGGAAGAAAGCCTCAGAACCGATGCCAATGTCAAGTTTCTGACCAAACAGTTTGAGAATGGCCGGCCTTTTGAACCGGAAAGTAATATACTTGCAGGCATCGAAAAGAACAGCAAACCTATATTGCTCATTGTAGATGATGACCAGGAATTGCGGTCGTACACCAGCGAATATTTAAACAGGTCTTTTAATATCATTCAGGCAACAAATGGGCTGGAAGGGTTAAAAATGGCCAACACACATCAACCCGAAATGATCATTTCCGATATCATGATGCCGGAAATGGATGGGTTGGAATTATGCAACCATATAAAAAATGAAATTTCAACTTCGCACATACCGCTGATTCTCCTCACAGCCCGGTCGGAAGTGGAGGATTTTATAGACGGACTTGAGTCGGGCGCTGATGATTATATTCCTAAGCCATTCAATATAAGGATATTGGAAGCAAAAATCAAAAGTCTGATTGAAAACAGGAAAAGGCTAAGGACACTGTTTGGACAGAGCCTCGTACCTGTCCCGAAGGAGATTACCACAACCCGTATAGATGAGCAGTTTCTGCAGCGCACCATAAAAATTGTGGAAGATAATATGAACAATCCCGAGTTCAGCGTGCAAAAACTGGCTGCAGAGATGTGTGTGAGCCGCAGCCTGTTGCACAAAAAGCTTACGGCTATTGCAGACCTTTCGGCCAACGATTTCATAACCTCCATGCGGCTAAAAAAAGCCGCCATGATGCTGCACCAGGGAGATTACAATATTTCTGAAATAGCATTCGAGGTAGGTTTTAACGACCCGAAATATTTCAGCAGGTGTTTTAAAAAACATTTTGGTATGTCGCCCTCTGAATATGTTTCAGGTAAGTTACAATCGCAATAACCCATGGCTCTTAATCCCTGCAGTTTTTTATTTTCATACAAAGTATTTTGATTGTATTTCTCTTATCTTTTTTGTAAATTCATTCAACATTTGTCCTCTTGAATTACAAATTTGTCCGCCTGATAACATTTAATCAGGTATATTTTTGATATTTTCTTCTTAATCATTAAAACTTAACCTATAAAAACTATGAAAGTAAAACGACTGATTATTTTTTACCTGACCTCTAAACTGCTATTTTTTATGAATAGCACCGGATTTGGTTAAGGGGTTCTTTTGATGGGAACGGTAACCAATGTAACAAACGGTCAGGTTCTTTCTTGTACATGAACGTTGTTGCAAAAGGCTCAATAAACGGTACAATTACCTGTCTTGATGGCGAACATTCGCTTCATTTAGCCGGACCATCATCATCTAAATTAAGTGTAAATTATCAAAATTAATTTTATGAAAATAACAAAACTGATGATCTATGAAAACAATTAAACTGAAGTTTTTTAAAACAACTAAGCTGATGACATTTGCCTTGTGCGCAGCAGTTTTGGCTACATTGGTCTTAGTTGGGTGCGAGGATTTGGATACTTATTCAGTTGATGCGCCCTCTGACTTGCAGGACAGAATAGATTCTGTCGCGTATATTGCAGTAAGACAAAAGCAAATAGCAGATTCCATTGAAGCAGCCAAAGCTGCCGCGATGGAAGCCCGTCTTATTGAGGATATCTATCAGGTAGGTAATACCGACAATTCTTCTGGCTGGTGGGGTGGACACTCTAAGTACTATCGTTTGGCGACCAACGCGGACACCGTGTACGTGAAGTTCAAAAACTTTACCAGTGGCAAAAACGTGTGGACTAATTGGGTACAGGCCATTACCAACGATGTTCCACGTGGTGGTGACGGCTATGTTGAATATGCCATTTGGCGTGCCGACAACTACAACAACTTTGCCTGGGGTACTGAAAATGGCGTTGGATGGAACACAGACAACGAAGGTGACACGCATGGCTCTCAGCAAACTACAAACTATGCCAGCATGGCAACTGAAAATGAGGGATTTACAGAATACATAAATTTGATGAACGGTGCTGATTGTATTGCACAGATCACGCGTGGGGGAGATTCTGTAAAAGTAGATGTTAAAATGACTGCATTGTCAGGCAGAGAGCTTACAAAATCGTTCTACATAATCGAAAATGACATTGAAGACAAGCCTATTCGGATATTCTGGACTATAGAAAATTGTCACCTTGTGTTCTATAAAACACTCACTCCTGCATTAGACGAATTTATACCCGAATTTGAATTAAATCCGGATTGGAACAGTGGATCTGTAGACGAAATTGTAGACGATGAACCAACAACAGGAGCAGCCTTCAGGGCAGAAATGACTGCAACCATTACAACTGCATCCAGCCAGGTGTTTACCTACACTTATTTTGTTGATAGTCTTCCTTATGGTGGCTATGGTACATTCATGCTTATCGAAGGAGGACACATGGTATTTGATTCTATAGGAACATATTATTGTGCTCTTGCTGACACTGCAAAGAGTGACGCTTGGTATTATCCTTATTCTGTTACAACAACTGTAGGTTTAGAAGATAACACTACGCCCTGGTGGAATGCATTTAGTAATTACACATCAGTAATTGGCGAAGGGTATTTTCACTATAAGTTTGTTAACTACACTAACGGGTTAACCAATTGGAATAATTGGGTTCTTGCTGTAACTAACGGTCAGAAACGTGAAAGCAACAGTTACAAAGAATGCTTTGTACTTCGTGCTGACAATTTTGGTTGGGGCGACTATTACGTAGGAGAAAACCTGGCAAACAACTACGATTGGGAAAACTTCACAACAAATATGAATGGTGCTACTGTTGAAATTTCGTTGAAAGTTTCTGCTATGACCCCAATTGAGAGCAAATCGGTTAAAGTCAGCAAAGCATTGAAACCCGGGGAGACTATAGAAGAATAGCACTTTAAAGTGGATTAATTACTAAGATAAAAAAATATTTATACTATGAAGAAACTACTGCTCAGTAGGACCATAGGGGTCCTGATTTTTTTGCTGTGTGCAAACTTTATGCATGCACAATCTATCACTATTACAGGTAAAGTGGTAGATGCACTTGATAATAGCGCTTTACCCGGCGTAAACGTTATAGTGCAAGGTACTCAAACCGGTGCGGTTACCGATATAGATGGTAAATATAGCATTGATGTTGAAGTTGGAAAAGTACTTGTTTTCTCTATGATTGGATATGTTTCAGAATCAATTGAAGTAACTACCCAGACTGAAATTAATGTGGCATTGGTTCAAGATGTTACGCAATTAGAAGAGATTGTGGTAATTGGCTACGGAACCCAACGTAAGGTTGACCTCACGGGTTCAGTAGCTATTGTTGACGCTGAAGAGATGAAGAAAGGATCAAACTCAAACATCTCAACAATGCTCCAGGGAAAAGCTGCCGGTGTTCAAATTACAACCGACGGACAACCGGGGGCTGACCCTTCAGTACGTATTCGCGGTATCGCTACATTTGGTGACGCCAGTCCACTCTATATTATAGATGGAGTGCCAATGGGAACAACAATTCGCGACTTCTCACCAAACGATATCGAAAGCCTTCAGGTACTCAAGGATGCTTCTGCTGCTGCAATTTATGGTTCGCGTGCCGCCAATGGTGTAATTATCATCACTACAAAGCAGGGTAAGAAGAACCAGTCTATGAAAATAGATTATAGCGGTTACTTTGGTTTCGACCATACACCTAAAAATGTGTATGATGTAATGGATTCTGAACAATATGGTGAATATATTACCATGTCATACCAAAATTATGGGCTGAATGTTCCTCCGGGATATGATCCAACAAACGAAAAGTATATTGATCCAAATGAAGTTAACACAGATTGGTTCGATGAGGTGTACAAAACAGGTATCCGTCAAAACCACAACATCAACTTATCGGGTGGCAGTGAGAAAAATACCTACAATATTGCTCTTGACTATTATAGCCAGAAAGGAACAATGGAAGGTGCAGGCCCTAACTTCGATCGTTATACAGCCCGTTTCAATAATACTATGGATGTTAAGTTTCTTAAATTTAAAACGAACATCGTGTATAGTAACAGCGATCAGGACAATATGGGATACAATAGGGTCGGTGACCTTAATGCAATTGAGTATGTTCAGGGTCTGTATGGATCACAACTTCCTGTAATGGCTTCGGCCCTGCTTACACCACCTACCATTAAAGCTTACGATGAATCAACCTGGGTGCTCGATGACAAAATTTCGGCTGCATCAAATTATCATTACGATTCGTATGGTTATGGTACATACTATGACGACGTTCATGGAGACTTGCGTGTAACAAACGTGCTGCTCACCAATAATTTAATGCAGAGGAACACAAATGTTGACCGTGTTGTTGCTTCAGGTTCTGCAATTGTTGACTTCTTAGAAATGGCAGGCCTTGCAAGCAGCAATCACAAGTTCAATTATACCCTTAACCTGTCTTACAACAAGACCTATGCAAATGACTTTACATTTATTCCTTCATTTATCCAGAGTACTACAAATTACTTGTCTGATGACAATGAGAGACTGCAAAAGTTCAATCGTAAATATGGCAGTGCACTTGTAGAAAACACGTTAAATTACGATGGTTTATTTGGACGCAATCATGTAAATCTACTTGTAGGACAAACTTATCAGAGGGAAACCTTTCACCAACTCTTATCGGAAGGAATTAATTTGTCTGAACCATTCTTTCTGAATGTTGACAACTCGGCAGAAACACAAGCAAAAAGCTTTGAAACTGAACATATTTTGGCATCGTATATCGGTCGTATTATCTACGATTTCGATCAGAAATACCTTTTTTCAGCAACAGTACGCCGTGATGGTTCAAGCCGTTTTGCCCCGGGCAACAATATCGGTTGGTTCCCATCTGTATCAGCAGGTTGGCGTATTGAAAGGGAAAGCTTCTTCCCTGTGGACAAATCAATTATCGGTCTGTTCAAGGTTCGTGGTAGCTATGGTGAACTTGGTAATGAGAACCTGATACCCTTAGCAGCCACGCCAAGTAAACCAGCCACAAGCGAATACCAATTCATGAGTGTTATGCAGAGAGGTGACTACACCTACAGTTTTGGAAATAACAAAGTTAACGGATCATCAATATCTAACTTTGTAAACAAAAACATCATGTGGGAAACAAAGAAAACTACGGATGTTGGTATAGACCTTGCAATGTTTAGAAATAAAGTGGAATTTACTTTTGACTGGTACAAGTCAATATCAGATAATCTTCTTTATGAAGTAGCTGTTCCGGCCAATGCAGGTGTTACCAACACTACTGTAATGATGAATGCAGCAACAATTGAAAACTCGGGTCTCGAGTTCCTGCTTGCATATCATAATCATGATCATGGGGTTAAATATGATATTTCGGCAAACTTATCTACGCTTAAAAACAAGGTGACAAAATTGGGTATTTCTGGTGAGCCACGTACAGATCGCACTGACTTCCGTACAGAAATAGGCAGTGAAGTTGGTCAGTTCTATGGCTTGGTTTACGAAGGTATATTCCAGTCGCAAGAAGAGATAGATACCCGTACAAACGAAGAAGGTGAATTAGTTAATCAGGACGGGGCACAGCCGGGTGACGTTAGATATGCTGACATTAATAATGACGGTGAAATTACCCTGGAAGGAGACCGGCAAATCCTGGGCAGTGGTTTACCGAATGTTAGTTATGGCTTGAATGTACGTGTTGAATGGAATGGTTTTGACCTGAGCATATTTGCATTTGGGGCTGCAGGTTTCAAAGCAATAGATTATGTTCATCGTTCATTAATCAGCTCGTATGGTACTAATAACAAAGACGTTTCTCTATTGAATGCCTGGACACCGGAAAACACAAACACTGATGTGCCACGTGTAGCATACAGACCGGAAGGTTCAATTACCAACGATATGTTCAGCTCGCGTTTCATGCAGGATGCATCATACCTCAAAATTGCCAACATACAACTTGGATATAACTTCCCTGAGAAATTGTTTGGTGGCTTTGTTCAAGGCCTTCGTGTATACTCCTCGGTTCAAAATCTGGCTACGTTATCTAAGTACAAAGGTTACAACGCAGATTTCTTAGGAGGAACATTCACTCCCGGTTATAACTTTGCTTCGTATCCAACACCACGAACCTTTATGTTTGGTTTACAGGCCTCATTTTAAAAGTATAATCTAAAAAATAGATATCAATATGAAAAATTTAAATATAATTTTATTAATACTGGCGCTTATCGGTGGTTTGACAGCCTGCGACGACAAACTGGAGGTTACAGACCCGAATAATCAGACAACCGCCGGTTTTGGCGATTCGGAATCAGAACTTGAAGAGGCTATCATTGCATGCTACAACCGTATACGCCTTGAAGGTACATTTGCCCGCGTTGGCTACACTTTGGATGCTGTGCGTGGTGACGAAGTCTGGAACTCATCTCAGCAGTGGTACCTGGAGTACGATAACTTTAATTCACCGGGTACAATTGAGATTGGTGACCAGTGGATATGGCGCGACAACTACCATGTAGTAAACCGCACAAACTTTGTATTGTCGAATGTTGAAGAAGTGAATATGTCTGAAGATTCTTATAATAAGATAAAAGGACAGGCACTATTCCTCAGGGCGTTGGCATATTATCATTTAGCTACGTATTATCAGACTGTTCCGTTGATTACAGACTATGCATCCTATTCAGATATCAACGCCATGTATGCATCCAACAATACGCAAGACGAGGTATTTGACCAAATTGAGATTGACCTCACAGAAGCTATGCAAATATTGCCATCGCGAGATGCGGGAGGCGAGTGGGCTCAGGGTCGCGCTACAAGCGGCGCAGCTGCCGGGTACCTGGCCCGTGCTTTGATGTTCCGCCATAAATATTCTGAAGCTTATACCATACTCAAAGACATCATCGCCGGTCAAAAGTACGGAAAATACAAACTTACCGATGACTATGGTGACAACTTCAGAGAGGATACAGAAAATAACTCAGAGAGCCTTTTCGAAGTGCAATTTATGAACTATGGCACAGGTGGCACTGAACAGGAGTGGACCCCGGTAAATATAAGTCCCAATGCAACTCAGGGTCACGCGGTAGAAAGCAACTATGCTTCTCAGGAACTGGGTAGCTGGGGCGATTTGGCCGGCTCACCCTGGTTGTATAACCTGTTCAAAAAAGAGAACTCTACAGATGGTCGTCTTGATCCTCGTTTATATTGGACCTTGGTTACTTACGAAGATGAATATAACGACTATACCGACGAGGAAACGGCAGCATATCCTGGTGGAGATCCTCGTAGCAACAAAGTTTATCAACGGGATATTGCTGCAACTCCACTGTCGAATAGTTCCCAGGGTGGTATATCAATAGCCAAGTTCACCAATGCGAGAACCAACCTATACAATGCAATTGATGTTGGATTGAAATGTGGGATCAACCTGCGCCTTATGCGTTACAGCGATGTTTTACTGCGTGCAGCAGAATGCGAAAATGAAATCAATGGCCCAACACAAATTGCTATAGATTACATTAACGAGGTACGCCAGCGTGTTGCTCTTCCAGATCTTGAACTAGCCGATTTTCCGACTGCTGATCATCTTTTCGAGCAGATCGCAAACGTTGAACGTCCTAAAGAATTCGGTTGCGAAAACGGACGTGGTATAGATTTACTCCGCTGGGGATTCTTCTACGATAATGATCGTTTTAACCAGATGGTTGAACATGCTTATTATAAGGTAGATGGTACAGCTTCAACAGAAGAACTCACTGCTGAAACCGCTGACGCTTCATCGTTCCAATACTATTATAAGGGGCATGAATATTTCCCAATTTATCAAAACACCCTTGATGCCAACAAAAACCTTATAGGAAACTCGGCAAACAAGAATGAAGATAATGGGCCTGCTTTCATACAAAAATATGGGGCACCTCGTCCTGTAGTTGATTTAGAGTAGGAATAATTCTCTTATATCAGATACTTCCTTATCAGCGTATTTTTATATGTTGATAAGGAAGTTTTTTTTTAATTAGTGTCTGTCTTTAAAGTCCGCATACTTCGTTGCGCTCGTTCTCAAAAATGTCATTTACGCAAGGTAAACTCCATTTTTCCGGGCTTCATGCGCCTCGTCTGCGAACTTTAAAGAACAGCCTCACGACTTTATGGACAAACACTAATTAAATTGTTCTATTTCACTTTATTGTTTTGATCTTATATATTTAATCACTACTGTCCGACTAAAATATTTTTCAAATTATAAACCCTCTGAAATAAAAAGGTTTAATGATATTACGCCACCTACGGGGCT
>JAFGPL010000123.1 GCA_016936215.1 Bacteroidales bacterium | reverse complement strand
TCACTATCGTTCAGCATGACAAAGGTACTAAGAGATGCTTCACTATCGTTCAGCATGACAAAGGTACTAAGAGATGCCTCACTATCGTTCAGCATGACAAAGGTACTATGAGATGCTTCACTATCGTTCAGCATGACAAAGGTACTAAGAGATGCTTCACTATCGTTCAGTATGAAAAAAGGGTATGAAGGAATTTCTTAAATATAAAATCAGTCTCTTAAAACTCCACAGATGTTTTTAACCTGTTACGCTTATTAAAATCATCCATAGCCAGTGAAATAAGCCTGTCAATAAGTTCGCCGTAAGGTATTCCGCTATACTCCCACAACTTGGGGTACATACTTATTTTCGTAAACCCGGGAATGGTGTTAATTTCATTCACGTATATTTTTTCATCAGGAGTAAGGAACATATCTACCCTCGACATACCTGTGCATTCGAGCAGCTTGAAGGTTTTTACGGCCATATCCCTCATTTTTTCGGCAACGGCATCAGGCACTTTCGCTGGTATTTCAAGCAGCGCTCCCTTTTCGTTGATGTATTTTGCCGAGTAAGAATAAAACTCTTCCTGGGGGATGATTTCACCTAATGTCGAAGCTTGTGCTTCTTCATTTCCAAGCACGGCACACTCAATTTCTCTGCCTTTAATCTCTTCTTCCACCACTACTTTTAAATCATATTTAAAAGCTTCTTCGATGGCTTTGTTGTATGATGCTTCGTCTTTTGCTTTGGAGATTCCCACCGAGGAGCCCAGGTTGGCCGGTTTGACAAATACCACCGGTCCAAGTAATGATTTTATTATATGATATGGAAAACTATGTATATTGGTGGATGTCAGGGTTACAAATTTCGCATTGGGAATACCGGCATCTCGCAGCAGGCGTTTCATCACGTCTTTGTCCATTCCCACTGCCGAGCCTAATATTCCGGGCCCTACACACGGAATATCTGCCAGTTTGGCCAGGCCCTGAATGGTGCCATCCTCCCCATAAGGGCCGTGAAGCACGGGGAAAATTACGTCAATTCCTGAAACCGGTGTGTTTTTTTTAAGATGCAGCAACTGACTGCTCTTACCTGTGGGTGTCAGGGCAACTTCATTTTCAGAACCTGCAAGCTGAATCATTTTGGGATTGTCTGAATTAAGTACTTTCATCGAGTTCTCGTTCAGAAACCATCTGCCCTCTTTGTCAATGCCAATCAACACAGGTTCGTACTTATCTTTATTCAAAGACTCAATAACATTTTTTGCAGACTGCAGTGAAACCTCATGCTCTGCTGACCTTCCGCCGAAAATAATGGCAATCCTGATTTTACTCATCTGGTTTAAATTGAAAATAGATTATAGCAAATTTAGCAGCAAACTTAAAGGATGCTTTTCGTTCTTTTAAAAATAGTTGTTAACAGATTGTAAGTTATTCGCAGTAATTTAATGAATCAAAAGAATATGGTATATTTGAAGTATACTAATTTTGTGGGTTAAAGAGAAAATCAGAGCAAATTCAATTACCTGCTCCGAACTTAATAATCCCTTCCCCTATAAGGCTTCCGACAGTGGTGATAAAGAATGATAAAATAAGTACAAAAAGTGCGGTTATCAGGGTAGTATATGTGCCGGGCTTCACGCTTTTCCATTCTTTCATTACCACCCCCACGATGTAGCTGAAGAATATAAGCATAGACATATGCAGTACCCAGCTTGCATACTGAAAATTGCCCATATTTACATGTCCCATGCCATAGAAGAAGAACTGCATGAACCATAAAGAACCGGCAAATGCTGAAAGCAGATAGTTGCGGGTTAATGTTTTTCCGGTGAGGCCAAATTTATTTGTAAATTCTTTCAGGGTTTTTTGCCTGATGCCGAGTACCAGGAACCAAACCAGGTTGACAAGGTAACATCCGGCAGTTGAGACAATCATTTTGGCGTTGCCCTCGAATTGTCCGGCGCCTTTTGCGGCAGCCATATCGGCAATAGGTTTTCCAAACTCAAGCGAAACATTAAAAACACCTGATAAAACACCTGCTACAATCGCCAGTATCAATCCGGTGAGCATATTGAATTCACTTTTATTGCTTTTGTATCCGGCCAGGTCTTTTTCTTTTTTAAACCCTGCCCATCCGCAAAGGCCAACCCCGATAACAGAAATAATCATGCCTGTGAAAACTATGGTGCCGCCTGGCTTATTGAAATATTCCACCAGACCGCCAAAATATAGCAGGGGGATGATGGTACCCAAGACCGCGGAGATTCCAATGGCTATGGTATAAGTAAGTGAGTAACCGATATGCTTTATTGAAAGACCGAATGACATTCCACCAAACCCGTAAACAGAACCTAAAATAAATGCCCCCCATAAAGCTTTTTGCGGTGCATTGGCAAGGATGGTAAAAAATTCCGGTACTGTCAGGTATCCGATCACTATGGGCATGATCAGCCATGCAAAGGTGGCCTGGACAAGCCAGAATGTTCCCCACGACCATTGGTGTAACTTTTGTGCCGGTGTATAACATGTAGACGCTGATATTCCTCCGATTGCGTGCAGTCCTATTCCGATAAGCGGGTTTGATGCTGCCATGAATGAAAATTTAGTTTGACAATGGGTTAAATCAAAGCCTGCAAAATACAAACATTTTGGATTATTTTTATTATGGAATAACAAAAATACTGAATTTAAATCACCCTGTATTTAAGGAAAATATGCTATTGGTAACAGCCAAATCTACAAGAACGTGATTTTTTATTATAATCGCCACACCTTTTGGGGCAATTATATCATTTGTTCAGCAGTAAGGTCAAAGCATGGCAGCAAATGATTCTTATGAATACTACATCTTTAATTGTCCTGCAAATTTTAAAAGTGTTGCAATTAGGAAAATCAATCCAGATGAAAGATTTCTTTCATGTCTGCCCAAAATTCGCCGGGGGCTTTCGATTCCAGTGGCTCCATCAACGGTTTTACCACATCCCACCACTCCTGTGTGGCTTTGTCCGCAGCCATCTTTTCCATATCCTTTTCAAAATTATTGCCCGTATACTCGAAGTATGAAAAGAGGATATTGTCTTTAAAATAAATAGAATAGTTGCTGATATTGCACTCTTTGATCATTTTCAGAACAGGTGGCCACACGGCAGCGTGGTGCCTGATATATTCTTCTGCTTTATCGGGCTTAAGGCGGATGGTTTGTCCGAAGCGTTTCATGGTAAATATGTTTTATTCAATAATTCTTTTTATAACCCAGGTTGACATTGGGTCGGGCAAATAACATGTCCTTCATGCTTTCACTGCTTTAAACAGTGCTTCGATGTTGGCGGGAGGAATGTCTGGCAGAATGGCTTCATGACTGGGAGAAATTATCATTCCTGTTGGAAACAGTTCTTTCAGTTCAATGACTTTTCTTGTGACATCCTCCGGTGCACCATTTACCAAAAGGTATTGTGCATCCACACCGCCGCAGAATGCAGTTTTTCCTTCAAAATTATCTTTCAGGTTTTGAGCATCCATGTCTTTTGCCAGGGCCTGTATCGGGTGAATAATG